>JAAYKA010000030.1 GCA_012522635.1 Candidatus Cloacimonadota bacterium | reverse complement strand
TGATGGGTCTGGAAGTTGGCGACCAGGTAAATTATCGCGGCATGGAAGTGGGTCGGGTGAAAAAGATTAAGGCGCGGAATGACGATATTTTGGTGACCGCGCGCATCAGCAGCGACATCAATTTGCGTGAGGGAGCGCGGTTTTTCATCTCCGACCGCAGTTTGATGGGCGGAACCGGCTTGCATATTTCCCAGGGTGATGGAGCCCCGCTGAATCTTAAAAAGGTTCAAAAAGGGGATACCTCCACCGGAATTATAAACACCATGGATCAGGCCAGCCTGGCGATGGACGGGCTCAAGACTTTTTTTGATTCGCTGCGCGATGATGAGGGACTTCTCAAAAGATCTTCCGAGCTCATCGACGGCGCGGGAAAAGCAGTTGATTCCATTGATGGATTTGCCATAAATGCCAAAAATGATTTGCGCCAAACTCTGGGGGAAATCGAAACCTTGACTGGCGAGATTCGCAGCGTGCTGAAAAGCAGTTCTGAGCGGTTGGATCCTGCTTTGGAACAGGCTCCGGGTGTGATGGCGGATGTGAGTTCGGCTTTGGATAGCCTCAAAACTCTTTCAAGAAAACTGGAACAAACCGCGGACGCGCTGAATTCAGACGAGAGCAGCGCAGGATTGTTGCTGCGGGATGCCGCCTTGTATAAACAACTGCAAAGCTCTGTGGCTCAGCTTGATTCACTGGCACGTGACCTGCGCGCCAATCCCAGAAAATACCTCAAGTTCAGCATTTTTTAAAAGATAGGATTTAAATGAAATTAAGATACATCGTTCTCGTCCTGCTGCTGTTTTATAGCGTTGGCGTCTCTGCCTACTATTTTGGCCAAAATAAGGTCAACTACGGCAGAGAAGATTGGTCTGTTCTCCAAACCATGCACTTCGATATCTACTATCCCAAAAACGAGGACGAGTTCGGCCGTTTGGCAGCTCTGATGGCGGAAGAAACCTACTATGCGCTGAAGGAACAATTCAGCTTTCCTGTGGGCTCGCGCATTCCCATCATGTTTTATGGGAGTAAAAGCTCCTTCCTGAGTACAAACATCATCTATCCTCTTCTCACCGAAGGAGTTGGAGGCTTCACCGAGAGCCTTAGAAACCGGGTTGCCATCCCCTTTGAGGGCAGTTATGTGGATTTGGAATCGCTTTTGGCGCACGAACTTACCCATGCCTACATCAACGCTTTGGACGACCGCGTGCAAAGCGCTCTCAGTTCAATGCGTCCGCGCTCTTTTCCCTTCTGGTTTTCGGAAGGTCTGCCGGAATTTCTGTCCCTGGGTGGGGAAAATGACTACAACAATATGTTCATCCTGGACATGGTGGTCAACGACAGGATGCTGGGGCTGGAAAACGTTGGTGGATATTATGCTTATCGCATGGGCGAAAGCTTTTTGGCCTTCATTGCCCAGCAATATGGCCGTGAAAAAGTATCGGAATTTTACTACGCCCTCCGCTCCATGAGCAGCATGGACACGGCTTCCCAAAAGGTTTTCGGGCTGGAATTCAAAGAACTTGAAAACCGCTGGCGTTATCAGCTCAAGCGTGATTTTTGGCCAATGGTGGAAGCGCAGACCATCCCGGTGGAAAGCATGGAAAAGCGCAGCAACAGCAAGAAAGACGGTGCCTATCTTAATCTGGCACCGCGTTTTAGCCCAGATGGCAACCGCTACGTCTATTTTAACAATTCCAGCGCGCGCTACAGTATTTGGATGGGCACTCTGCACGGTTTGAGCGAGCCCAAACGCGTTTTGAAAGGCGAAGCCGGAGCCAAAACTGAGGAATTCCACTATTTTCGTTCGAATTTGAGCTGGTTTCCAGACAGCAAGCGCGTTGCTTTTGCCGCCAAAACCGCCACTGGCGACTGTATCCACATTCTGGATGTGGACAGGCGCAAGATTGTGCGAACCATCGTTCCCACAGGCCTGAGCGCGGTTTACGAGCTTGATGTTTCACCCGATGGGGAAAGTTTGGTTTTTGCCGGCCAACAGGGCATGCGCTGTGATCTCTTTTTAATGGATTTGGCAACGGAGGAGATAACACGCCTCACGGATGATCTTTACAACGATCTTCAGCCGCGTTTCAGTCCTGACGGCAACAGCATCATTTTTGCTTCCGAACGCAGCCGTGATACTCAAAACACGCGCCGCGGGATGTTTGCCGATCTCATTACAGACATCTTTAGCCTGGAGCTGGCAACAGGAGAATTGACCCGCCTCACCCATGAAAAGCGGGACTGCGCCTTCCCTCAGCTTGATTCCACTGGTGAAAATCTGTATTACGTGACTTATGAAGACGGCGTGAGCAATCTTTTCGCGCTGAACCTGGAGAAAAGTGAGAAAGCAAGGGTAACGAATGTGTTGAGCGGTGTTTACGCTGCTGACATTTCTCCAGACGGCAGGAGCTTGGTGGCGGCGAACTATTTTGATGGCTCCTGGGATATTTTTTACAAGGATGTGAATCCCGGCTCGTTTGAATTTGAGGATTATCCCAGCCCCAGAATCGTTGATAAAACCGATAGACTGTTGGAAAATATAGACTTGGGCGATTTGGATTATTTTGGAAAACGCCCAAGGCAACGTCCCAAGAGGGTGAATCCTGCTGCCAGCCACGCTTTGCGAGATTCTTTTTTGAATTCGCCGCGTCCATTTGAATATGCGGCGGAGGATTCCTTGCAGCTCATGTTGGATTTCAGTTATGATAACCGCCCCACCCAAAAGATTGACCCGCCAGAGGTTAAGCCATATCGCGCACGCTTTGCTCTGGATGCCCTGTGGGGTGGGCTGGCATATTCGCCGGCTGTGGGAACCGTTGGCTATGTGGAACTTAGCATGAGCGACATGATGGGAAATCACGGCATTGGCATCAACGCCGGTGTGTCTGGAAAACTGGATGAATCCAATCTCAGCCTCAGCTATCTGTATCTGAAAGAGCGGATGGATTATGGCGTTGGGGTCTTCAATCTGAACGACGAATTTTATTTCCGCGGGCCAAGTCTCCAGGGTGAAACCTGGTATCGTTACCACGAACGGCAGTCCGGGCTCCATTTTTTGATGCGCTACCCCTTCAGTCGCTTTTTCCGGGTGGAACTGGATAATATGTTCTACCAGCGAAAAGGCACTCTCCACGCTCTGGGAGACAGTCTTGACCTGTTTGAAGGCCAAAACAAGGCTTGGGTTTATGCCCCGGGTTTGAGGCTGGTACACGACAACGCGCTTTACGGTTCCACCGGTCCTCTGCTGGGTTGGCGCGCCATGTATGATCTCAGCCTCAGCCTCAGCGACGGCAGCGTGGATTATGTTACAAATTATCTGGATTGGCGCAGCTACACGCTTTTCAATAAACGCTATTCCATTGCCCTGCGAGGAATTGCGGGCATCAGCGAAGGCGACAGCCCCCAGCGTTTTTCCCTGGGAGGCTATTATGGCATCCGCGCCTTGAGTGAAAACATCAGCGGAAGCAAAAAAGCCGTCGCCACAGCCGAATTCCGCTTTCCATTTTTCGAATATATCAGCATGGCTTTCCCGCTGCCCATCACGATTCCAAACATCCGGGGAAGCTTGTTTGCAGAGTTGGGCACGGTTTTTGACGATTTTGACAGCTTCCAGCCTTTCGAAGGCAGCCGCCTGAAAGACCTGAAATTGGGTTATGGCTTTGGTCCCAGGCTGGATTTGGGCTACCTGGTCCTCAGCTTCGACGTCACCTGGCTCACAGACTTGGAAACCCATTCCCGGCCAACTTTCTACATCGGTCTAAGTGAAGATTTTTAAGATAATAAAAAGATAAATGAGGAAACACCAATGAAAATCGATTTGATGCGTAAACCTGTGGATTATATGGAAACCATCATCATCATGTTGGGCGAAAACGGCGACGTTGGCGCTCTGGAACACCTTCCAAAATATGTTCGCGAAGCTGTTGCCGCCACCATCAAGGAAGATGAATTCAAATTCGACTTCGCTGCGGTTAAAAGCTTTTCCCTGCTGCACGCCAAAAAAAGAAGCAAAGTGATTCTGTGCGGGGTGGGGAATTTGAGCGAATTGACCACAAATAAAATGCGGGAAACCATGGCTGCCGCCATCCGCGCCGCTTTGGGCGCCGGGGCGAAAGAAGCCTGGTTTTTCCTGGGTTTCGAAAGCCCCATGAGCGAAGCAAACCTTGGTCACATCCTGGCAGAGACGGCGCTTTTGGTTGCCTATAAATTTGATAAATATCTGGAAGATAAAAAGAGCCCCACGCTGGAAGCCATCCATCTTGCCATGGTGCCAAAATCCTCGCGCAACATCAACCGTGGCATTTTGGAAGGCAGGATTTATGCCGAAGCCACAAACCTGGCGCGCGACCTCGTGAACGAGCCGGCGAACGTGATTTATCCCGAAACTTTGGCGGATTTTGCCAAAAAAGCAGCCCTTAAATATGGTTTCTCCATTGATGTTTTCAATGAAGACAAGCTCAGAAGGCTGAAAATGGAAGCCTTCCTCTCCGTTTCCAAGGGCTCGGAAAAAGAAGCGAAACTCATCCTGATGCACTACAACGGCAATCCCGACCCCAAAGCCCAGACCGTCGCGCTGGTTGGCAAAGGCCTAACTTACGACAGCGGTGGCTATTGCATCAAAACAGCCCAGGGCATGCTGACCATGAAATGCGATATGGCTGGAGCCGCGGCTGTGATCGGAACCTTTGCCGCCATCAGCACTTTGAAGCTGAAGGTGAACGTGGTTGGCGTCATCGCCGCCTGCGAAAACATGATTTCCGGCGGCGCGTACCACAATGGCGATATTATCCGCAGCATGTCTGGCAAAACGATTGAAGTTATCAATACCGACGCGGAAGGACGCCTCACACTTGTGGACGCCATCCACTATGCCAACAGCCGCATGAAAGTGCATAAAATCATTGATATTGCCACCCTCACCGGTGCCGCAGCGGGAGCCTTGGGCAACCAAATCACCGCCGTTTTGGGCAACGACGACAAAATGATGGCAAAAATGAAGGAAGCCGCAGACCACACCGGTGATCTGGTTTGGGAACTGCCTCTTCACAAGCCCTATCTGGAATCCTTGCGTTCTGAAATTGCCGATCTCAAAAATGGCGCGCCTGTGGCTGGAGCCATCACCGCCGCGCTGTTCATCCAAGAGTTTGTGGGCTCAAAACCCTGGCTGCATCTGGATATTGCTGGCACCTCCCTCAAGGACAAACCCAACGGAGTGAATCCCTATGGCGCCACCGGAGTGGGCGTGAGATTGCTGACCCAGTTCCTGCGCACCTTGGGGACGAAAAGTGCGTAAAATACTGCCACTTCTGCTGATACTGCTGTTGATTTTCGGTTGTAAATCTGCCGAAAAAGAAACAAAGCCTCTGGTGATTGCCTCCATCTATCCCTACGAACTGCTCTTGCGGGAAATTATGGGACCGGATTTTGAGGTTCGAACCCTCATTCCGCCAAACGCCTCGCCTCATAGCTACAGCCCTCGCCCTCAAGAACTTGCCGACCTGCATGAAGCCGTTTTCGCTCTTTCCAATGGTTATGGCTTGGAAGCCGAGCTGGATCAAGCTTTTGATGCGTTGGGAGAAAGACATCTGAGAGTTTCAGCGCTTTTGGGTGAAGAAGCCGCCGGGAAGGATGGCAACCCTCATCTTTGGCTGTCGCCAGTCTTGATGCAACACCTCGTTTGGGAGCTGATTCCCAGGCTGCAAAGGCTTTTCCCGGATCACAGCGAAACCATAAAAGAGAATGGCATGAATCTGGGCGCGACCCTGAAAGCACTGGATTCGCGCATTAATTCCGACCGCGAGCGCCTGGAAGAAACTCCGCTCATCACCTTTCACGACAGCTTCCACCATTTCAGCGAGCTTTATAAAATCGACGACCTGGGTAGCGTGCAAAGCTCTCCAGGACATGAACCTGGCCCCGGAGATCTGTCCCGCCTGGGAAAACTCATCAAGGAACACGGCGTCACCGCTGTGTGCGTGGAACCTCAGATGGATAAAAAATCAGCCCAGGTGCTGGCAAATGAATTTGGTTTGGAAATTGTGGAACTGGATCCTCTGGGAACCAGCCTGGATGTGAGCACTTTGACGGAACTCATCGAAACGAATTGGGAGCGGATGCGCTCCATCTGGACCCAAGCCGCGAACGGACAATGATAAAAATCAGCGGTCTTTCCCACCGCTTTGACGGAAATATTGTTTTGGAGGACATCAGCCTCGAGCTTGCCGAGGGTGAATTTGCCGCCATTATCGGCCCCAACGGCGCGGGAAAATCCACCCTTATCAAGCTGATTCTGGGTTTTTTGCCCTTGCAAAGCGGCAGCATCGAAATTGACGGCATTCCCCATCATCTGTGGCTGAAACGCAATCCGATGGGCTATCTGCCTCAGGCGGAAGATTTTGACCGCCGCTTTCCTGCCACCGCGCTGGATTTGGTTCTTCTGGGTTTGGCGGGAGGGCTGAAGCTTGGTCAGCGCTTCTCCAAAAGCCATAAACAAAAAGCTTTGAAGGCACTGGAAACCACCAAAATTGCTCATCTGGCTTCCCAGCAACTGGGTGGACTTTCCGGTGGCGAATTGCAGCGCGTCTTTTTGGCAAGAGCCATCGTTTCCGACAGCAAATATCTGATTTTGGACGAGCCGGAAGCCTCGGTTGACCTCCCTGGCGTGCAAAGCTTTTTCGAACTGCTCAAAGAGCTGAACAACGCTGGTAAAACCATCGTTACCATCTCCCACGATCTCAACATTCTCACCGAATATTGCAGCTTTCTGATTTGTCTGAACCGAACCTTGCACTGCCACACGCAAACCGAATTGGTGAACGCCGAAATCATCCAAAAAACCTTTGGTGAAACCGTGCGCCTGATCGAAAAGGAATACTGATGCTGGGTTTTTTGCTCCAAGCTTTGCTTGCCTCGCTGCTTTCCTCGCTTTCCCTGGCGTTGTTTTCGCCATTTGTGACCCTGCGCAAGGTTTCCTACCTCGGTGAAGCGCTTTCCCACATCGCCTTTGCCGGCATTGCTTTGGCGCTGCTTTTGGGCTTGCATCTGCAACTGGTGACCCTGATTTTTGTGGTGGGGGTGGCTTTGCTCATCACCTGGCTTTCGCGCAGACACCAGCTTCAGGAGGCAAATGCCATCACCATTTTCCTGAGTGTTTCCATGGCGCTGGGCATCGTGCTCATCTCTCTGCGCCGGGGCTACACCTTCGATTTGGCGAACTACCTCTTTGGAAATGTGCTTTTGGCTTCACCCTCGGAAATTTGGCAACTGGGCTTGCTTTCGCTGGTGAATCTTGTCTTCATAGTCGTCTGTTTCAAGGAACTGTTCTACCTTTCCTACAATGCGGAAATGGCAGAGTTTTTCCGCCTGCCCGTACGGGCTGTGGATCATGCTTTCATCATCCTTTTGGCAACAAATATCGTCATCACGCTGCGCGCCGCGGGAATAATTTTGGTGAGCGCCCAGCTCATTTTGCCCGCAGCCACAGCCTTCAACCTTGTGCGGCGCTTGGATCAAGCCGTGGCGGCGAGCGCTCTGGTTGCCATTCTTGCCGCTGCCGGAGGATTTGCCCTGTCCTGGTGGCTGAATCTGCCCACCGGCGCAAACATCGTTCTGCTGGAGTTTGCGCTCTATCTAATCAGCTTGGCTTTCAGACCAAAACCTGGAAGCTGAAGCCTCTCGCAATCACCATTCTAAGGTTTTAATTCTCCAAAAATAAAGGGCACCAATCGCTCGGGCTGATATGAAAGTTTCGCCTGCCGCAATCCTCGCAGCCCAATATCCTGCTCCCGATTTATCCATTTGAAGCGGTTTTGCAACACTTTTGCCGTTTCCCAGTTGATAATCTGGGCGCTGCCTTTCATATCCGGGTCAAATTTTTCGAAGTGGACCGTGGCGGTATCTGCGTTCAGGGGAGAGAAAACCGAATAGGCGGAAATCTTGTTATGATGGCAGATAATGATGCCTTCCGCGGGGATATTGTCCCACATTTCCAAGCTGTTTCTGATTGCTTGCATTTCGGTGTCCAGATATTGTCCCTCCGCGCCGCGCTCACGTCTCCATTTTTCTGTAAAACGCAGAAGCACTGGGTGTTTATCCTTGGTGAGCGGCAGTACTTGGTAATCTGGATAAGCGCGCCGGAATTGGGAAATCAAGTTTTTCTTTTTCGCCAGTTTTCTACCGCTGAGGCTCACCATAAGTTCCGTGGGATATACATAATCCGCCCAATCCCGCTCTTCCCAAAGCCTGAAATGTTGATCCAGGTCCGGGTTTGAAAGCTGCCAATCATCCGGTACCAACACCATCTTCGCCTCCGGGTCTCTTTCCCGGAAATATTCGATTAATTCTCGCAGCTCAGCGGAGCTAAGTCCCGGTCCCACAGGAAAAAACACGTTGGTATGCATTTGGTTGTAGATTATCAGGTGTTCGCGCCAGATGGCATAGTGGTTGTTATAGATTTTTCCCCAGGTCATCAGGTTAAAAATCGCGTAGTCACAGGATTGGCGTGGGTAGGGTTCCAAAAAGTTCTTTAAAATTGGGATTTCATCCGGGGTCAGGGGTCTCAGTTCAAACATGGGTGTCCTTTTCTTTGGGCATTTCCAACAGCATGGGTGTGTAATTCGGCATCTGCAAAAACCCCAGCTTTCCATAAAAATCTTCCTGCCCCGGTTCCGAAATGAGGCCAATCCACTGGATTTTGTGTTTGTGGAGGTGTTCCAAAATCTTTTTCATGATTCCGGCACCGATGCCTTGGCCGCGTAAATCGCTGTGTACCACCACGTCCTGGATATAGGCGTCGCTGTTGCCATCGCTGATGCTGCGTCCCATACCCACGATTTTATCCCCCAATTTTGCAATCGCGAAGCAAAAACTGTTTTCCACGATGCTTTTCACCGTCTCCAGATATTGAGGGTTTTCGTCTTTTTCCCACCAACCCTGATGACGATAAAGCGCCAGGATTTGCTCCGGATCGGCTTCCTTAACGATGCTGATCTCAATTCTATCTGTCATTTGTTGTCCTTTCTCCATGTAAAAAATTCATTTTAAAATAATATAACCCAATACCGCCATCTTGTAAAATCGGTTTTTTCATCAGGCTTTCAAGCTCCTCAAGCCTGGCAAAAATGAGCCAAAAATCTTCCCGCTTCACTGCTGCAAGGCGGTGGCTCAGGTGTAACTTGGGAGCATCCCATGAGCATCGCTAAGCCTTTACGCGATGTTCCTTGGGCATGAACGACGCACTCATGAGCCAGAGGCAAGGGAGCTTCACCGATTTCGGTTAACAAAAACAGTCTTCATATATATGGAACGAGTCTGTTGAAAAGCGGGTCTCCAAGCCCTATCTCTTTGTCTGGCTTATGGTTGCCTTATGAAACATAAGGAATACCAAAGGCGGCAAGCAGGAGTCACCCTTCAGGATGCCGTGAATGCGTGGATTGACAAATGGTGCCAATTATTCAGGATAAAGGTGAAATATGTTTTCCACCATTTATCTTGACATGGTGAGGGCACTGAAAAATATGACGCCAATGCGGTGCATCTCTAGCTCAGTTGGTAGAGCAACTGACTCTTAATCAGTGGGTCGGGGGTTCGAATCCCCCGAGATGTACCATAATTTTGTTGATTGCGGTGATTTAACCTTTGCTCCGCAGAAAATATGTGCTAAAGTTCGGTATTTATCCATCCGGCTTTAGCAGCCGGATTTTTTTTATCCGCTGCAAAGCCATCCTAAAACGAGATATTAAAAAAAAGGAGTATAGAATGACTGCTTTGCACGCTGCTGTGCCCTGCGACAAAAACGAATACGTTTTCACCTCCGAATCGGTATCGGAGGGACATCCAGACAAGGTTTGCGACCAGATTTCGGATGCCATTCTGGATGCCTACCTGAAGGAAGACCCGTATGCCCGGGTTGCCTGCGAAACACTTGCCACCACAAATAGAGTGGTGCTTTCCGGAGAGGTTTCCACCTCTGGGGATATTAAATTGGACGTGGAATCAATCGTCCGCAAGGTGATTTCCGACATCGGCTACGTGGTACCAAACCTCGGTTTCGACGCAAAGACCTGCGTTATCGAAAACCTTTTGCATGCCCAAACCGTTGAGCTGCAAACCAATGAAGGCGCCGGCGACCAAGGCCTGATGTTCGGTTATGCCTGCAACCAGACAAAATTTTCGATGCCGGTGCCCATCGCGATGTCCCATCTTTTGATGCAAAACCTCGCCAAAGCACGCAAAGACGGACAGATTCCCGGCCTTTTGCCAGATTCCAAATCCCAGGTGAGCCTGCGCTATTGTGGACGCAGACCCTCCTCTTTGGAAACCGTGGTCATTTCCACCCATCACCTTCACAAAAACCCCGCTGAATTTGCCGAAATGAAACGGATGATTGAAAAACTGGTCATCAAACCCACGGTGGAAGAGATGGAAAGCGATTCCTGCAGCAGTTTTCACGCCGCGGATTACCGGATTATGATTAACCCTCGCGGGATGTGGGAAAACGGAGGTCCAGCAGCCGATACCGGACTAACAGGACGCAAAATCATTGTGGATACCTATGGCGGTTGGGCTCAGCACGGTGGTGGCGCATTTTCGGGCAAGGATGCCACCAAAGTTGACCGCAGTGCAACCTATATGACGCGCCACATCGCGAAGAGCGTGGTGGAATCCGGTTTGGCGGCGGAATGCCTTGTGCAGCTTAGTTTTGTGATTGGCGAAAGCGAGCCGGTTTCCTTGATGGCGGAGACTTTTGGCAGCGGCAGGATTGGGGATCAGGAATTGGAAAAACTCATTCGTGATAGTTTTCCCTTGACAGTTAAAGGAATCATCGAATATCTTGACCTAAGAAGGCCTATTTTCCTGCCCACAGCCGCTTATGGCCATTTTGGGCGTGAAGAACCGAATTTCACCTGGGAAAAAACCAAGGCTTTAAAATAGGAAATCGTGGCGGTTTTCGCCTGAATGTTCTGGAATTTGATGGTTGCCTGAAAAAGGCAGCGGAATCGCTTTTTGGCGTGAAGCCTCCGGGCTTGACGCGAGGTTTTTTTGATGATGATAAACGCGAATATTGGAGGTTTGGATGAGCTATGAAAAGCTGGTGAAACCCACGAAAGCCATGGTTTATTGGGAAAAAATCAAACTCTTGGCTTTCGATTGTGACGGGGTTTTGACCGATGGCAGAATTATCTATGACAGTGCCGGCGGCGAGAGCAAGAATTTCAGCGCTCAGGATGGATTGGGATTCATGCTGCTTTGGGGCACAGATATCCAAACAGCGGTCATCACCGGGCGCGAATCCGACCTGCTCAAGCGCCGCTGCCAAGACCTCAGGATTTCTCACCTTTTCCAAAAAATTCCCAACAAATTGCAAATCGCCCAAGGCCTGTTAAAGGAACTGGGGCTTGGTTTTAACAACATGCTCTTTATGGGTGACGACTGGAACGATATCCCGCTGATGAATCGCGCGGCGGTGTCGGTTTGCCCTGCCAACGCTCCGGAGAGCGTCAAAGCGCTCTGCGACGTTGTGACCAAAGCCAAGGGTGGCCACGGTGCGGTCCGGGAATGTATCGAATATGTGCTCACGCGCAAAGGCATCTTTGAAGAAGCCGTTCTCAAATATCTGGCGCGGCTCAGTTAAGCTGTTGCCAATATTGATGTTGTCCCTGCTTTTTTCCTGCGGGGAAGGTGGTTTGGACAACCAGACAGAGAAGATGAAGCGCGGAATTCCGGATGAAAGCAGCACAAATGTGACCATCACTGAATACGACGGGAAAAAGATTTCCTACGTCTTGAAGGCGGAACGCATCGATCGCTGGAACGAAAAGCGGGTCATGCACGCCTACAAGGTTGACATCACCACTTTCGACGCCGAGGGTGGAGGCTCCAGCCTGAAGGCAGACAGCACCATCGTGGACGACGCGCGCAACATGGTTTTTGCCTACGGAAATGTGAAACTGGTGGGAAAAGAAGGCAGCGTGAGCAGCCAGCGCCTGATCTGGGACCGCAATACAGACGAGGTTCAAGCGCCGGATGCGGTGACACTGACCAAGGGTAACAACGTATTGCGTGGCAGGAACTTGCTCACCACACTCAGCATTTATCCCACAGAAATGGACAACATATCCGCCGAGGGTTTCTTTGAAGAAAGCATTTTTGATTGGTAGCCTGCTGCTGGCGATGTTCTGCCTTTGGGGGCAGGGACGCGAAAAGATTCGCGTTATCCATTCCGACAAGCTTCAGCTCACAAAAATGCAGGATGAACAGGTGATGAAGCTGGATGGGCGGGTTCATTTTTGGTATGGAAAAACGGAATTCAAGGCAGACCGGGCGCTAATCTTTGACCTGCAAAAAATCGCGAGACTGGATGGAAATGTGAAGGTGAACAACGATTCGCTGAGCATTTCCGCGGACAGCCTCACCTACTATCGCAAAATTGAACAGCTTAACGCCGGCGGGAAGGTTTTAATCGAGGAACGCAAAAAAGGGGAGGTGATTCGCTGGTTCCGCTCGGACAAAGCGGTTTACGATCAGCTTCACAATAGTGTAACTGTTTGGGGAAACGTCAGTTCCTACGACAGGGAGGAAAACGCGGACATCACCTGCGGCTATGCTTTTTGGGATAGAAAAAACCGCTATAGCTATCTGGTTGAAGAGCCATTCATCCACATTGCCGGCAAGGATACAGTGAGCGTGAGAGCCGATAAATTCGAATATTTCCAAAACGAGCGGAAACTGATGGCCACCTTCAACGTTTTGGCGCGAAGCCAGGAATTTGAGGCCAGCAGTGACTTTTTGGTCTATCTGATGAACGAGGACAAGGCACTGTTTATCGGAGAGCCGGAATTTCGTTCCGAAAAGGCAATTGCCAGCGCGGATGAGTTTTATCTCTATTTCCAGGAGCGCGTGCTCGAAAGGGTCGAACTCATCGATTCCTGTCGCTTGGATTTTTCCGAAGGTGAAGACGAGCAAAAGCAAAACTGGGTGACGGCGGATTATATCCAGGTGGATTTTGAAGACCGGCAAATTCGGCATTTTGAGGCGGAAAAATCGGTCGAATACAGCTATTTGCAGCAAAAAAGCGAGGATCGTGATTACTTTTTGAATACAGCGAATGGAGATAGTTTGGAAGCCAGTTTTTCTGATAAGAGCGAACTGGATACGATGCAAATGCGCACCCGTGTCAACGGGGTTTACAAGTTTCACAACGACTCTTGACAAAGCTGAATTTTGGGGTATTTTAAAGATATGGAAGCGCACAAGATCCAGGCAAAAAACTTGGTTAAGATATATGGTCGACGCAAAGTTGTCGACAACCTGAGCATGGAAATGCAACAGGGAGAGGTGGTTGGAATCCTGGGCCCCAATGGCGCGGGTAAGACCACCACATTCTATATGATTCTGGGCTTGGCAAAACCGAACGCGGGAAAGGTTTGGCTGGATGGCAAAGATATCACCCGGCTTCCCATGTATCGCCGTGCCAGGCTTGGTTTGGGCTATCTGGCTCAGGCTCCCTCCATTTTTGCCAAGCTCACCGTGAAACAAAATATCTTGGCCATCCTGGAAACTCTGAAAATCAGCCGGGCTGAACGCAAAATCCGCCTGGAAAGCGCTTTGGAAGAGCTGAACTTGAGCGCCCTGGCAAACCAAAAGGCATACACCCTTTCCGGTGGCGAACGCCGTAAACTGGAGATTACGCGCTCGCTGGTCACAAATCCCACCTTCATTTTTATGGACGAACCTTTCGCGGGGGTGGATCCCATCGCGGTGGCGGATATTCAGGATATCATTTCCAAACTCCGTCAGAAAAATATCGGAGTGATGCTGACTGACCACAACGTGATCGAAACTTTGAAAATCGTGAACCGGGCTTATATTATCTTTGAAGGAAAGATCATTGTATCAGGTTCTTCCAGGGAACTGATCAATGATGAAAAAGCCCGTAAACTATATTTGGGCGAACGCTTTATGTCCAACCCATTTGAGACCCAGCAATGAGCACAATGGATCAACACCTTGGCCTGAAACAAAAGCAGGAATTGGCTCTGAAGCCAAAGATGCTTCAATCCTTGAAAATGCTTGCTCTGCCCATGTTGGAGCTTGAGGCATACATCAAGCTGGAATTGGAGCAAAATCCGCTTTTGGAACTGCGTGAAGAAAAGGACGAGGAAGAACCCGAAAACCTTGAAACACAGGAACAAGAAAGCAAAAACGACGCTGAAGATGAGAAAACGGATGATGAACTGGACACAACCCTCAGCGAAGCCAATGAACTGACCGAAATCCTGGATCAATGGAATGATTATCATCAAAGCTACGACGCCAGCCGCGAAGAACCGGAACAGGAGCAAAAAGAATCCTTCATCCGCTATGAAGAGGATGGGAAAGAAAAGTTTTTACGCCAGCTTTATCCGCTCTCTTTGCCCGACATCGAGGTGGAATTTATCGCCGAGCTTTTGGATAGCTGTGATATCTATGGCTTTTTGCCCGAAAACATCACCCTGAGAAAGGTTGCCAAACAATTTGGCATCAGCCCAAAACGCGCTGAGGAGCTTCACGACATCGTTTTGCAACTGGAGCCCAGAGGCATCACGTCCAGAAACATCAGGGAATGCCTGTTGGCGCAGCTTTCCGAAGATCAATTGCAAAACCGCATCCTGGTGGGGCTTTGCGACGACCAGTTCGATAATCTCATCCATCGCCGCTTCCAAAAACTGGCATCCCATTTTGGCGTGGGAGAAGACCACATTCTCGCCATGCGCGACATCATCTCGAAACTGGACCCCAAGCCCGGCTTGCGCATTTTGTCTCCCAGCACAAATTATGTGTTTCCAGATATTTCCATCAAAAAAATCGATGACCGCTTTGAAGTGATTATCAACGACAATATCAGCCCAAATATCGTGATAAGTTCGCGTTACAGGAAGATGATTAACCGTGGTCGTTTTGATCGCGACACCCTGAGGTTTGTGCGCGACCGCATCAACAGCGCCAAATTCCTCATCAAAAGCATTTATATGCGCACCCGCACCTTGGAACGTGTGGCGCGCTCCATCATCAAACACCAGCCGGATTTTTTCGCCGGGGGAACCGGATTGATTCAACCGCTCACCTATGCCGTGATAGCGCGTGACCTAAGTGTAAGCGAATCAACCATTTCCCGCGTTGTGAAACATAAATATGCGGACACACCATACGGCATGCGGGCGCTGAAGGATTTTTTCAGCAGCACCGCCGGTATGGACAGTAATTTTGAAGGCATTTCCCGCCAGCACGTGAAGACCAGGCTCATCTGCCTGATTGATGCCGAGGATAAAAGCCGCCCTCTGAGCGACCAGGATTTGGTTGAAATGCTTGCCGGGGAAGGGCTTACCATCTCGCGACGCATAGTTGCGAAATACCGTGCCGAGCTGGGGATTTTGAACAGTCGGCTGCGCAGACAATAAGGAGGTTTTTTGTTTGACCGTGAAGTTTTGATTATTGGAGGCGGTCCGGGAGGCTATGAAACAGCCATCCGCCTCAATCAGTATGGCATTGATGTTGCCGTTGTGGAAATGAAACGCCTGGGCGGGGTTTGCCTGAACGAAGGCTGCATCCCCACCAAGGCTCTGGTGAAAAGCTCGGAACTGTTTTCCGAGATGCGTTCGGCGCCGGAATTTGGTTTCTCTGAAATGAGCCCCAGCCTGGATTACGCGCGCATTTTTGCCCGCAAGAATGCCATTGTGGAACAGCTTGTGGGCGGCGTGGAGCATCTTTTCAAAAAGCGCCAGATCCCGGTTATTGCCGAAAAAGCTGTTGCCGTAACCCGTCTTGATGAAGGCTGGGAGCTGAAAACCGATGCTGGAACCGCCATCAAAGCGCGTTTTCTAATCCTGGCGACGGGATCGCTGCCGAAGGAATTACCTGGCGTGGCCATCGATGAGGTGAACGTGCTTTCTTCCACCGGACTTTTGGCTTTGGAAAGCCTGCCCAAAAGTTTGGCAGTGGTTGGCGGCGGCGTGATCGGCTGTGAATTCGCCTCCATTTTAAACAGTTTTGGCGTGCAGACCCAGATTATCGAATTTCTGCCCCGCATTGTGGCAAATGAAGACGAGGAAATGAGCAAACGCCTCACCATGGCGTTGAAGAGAGCCGGCGTCAAAATCAGCACCAAAGTGGGCGTGCAAAAGGTTACGCCCATGGAAGGAGGCTGCGAACTGGAACTGACTGACGGCAGCAAACTTAGCTTTGAAAAAGTGTTGCTGAGTGTGGGTCGGGTTCCCCGTATGGAGCTTGATTGGCAGGGCGCAGGTCCTGAAATGGAAGCCGGCGCCGTGAAAATTGACAGTTTCATGCGCAGCAGCCTGCCTGGAATCTACGCCATTGGCGACCTCACCGGAAAAATGCCTCTGGCACACACCGCCAGCAAGCAGGGTATGATTGCCGCAGCCCACATCAAGGGCATTATCGATGGCAGTCAGCCTGAAATTCCGGATTTGGATTATATTCAAATCCCCCGCGTGACTTTCACCATGCCAGAGCTGGCTTCTGTTGGCTACACCGAGGCTGAGGCTCGCGAAAAATTCGGTGAGATTAAAGTGGGGAAATTCCCCTTCAGCGCAAACGGAAAAGCTCTTGCCATGAGCGGAACCTTTGGTTTGGTGAAAACCATTGCCCGGGCGGATGATTCCAGCCTGGTTGGCATGCACATTCTGGGGCTCAACGCCGCGGAATTGATCGCCCAGGGTGCTATTTTGATTTCGCTGGGCGCGAAGGCGGACGCCGCGGAAAACATCACTTTCGCCCATCCCACACTTTCGGAAACCATCAAGGAATCCCTTGAAGATTTACAAAACATGTCCATCAATAAAATCTAAGAAAAGGAGGAATCACACATGCAGATCACGATCACAGCCCGTAATTTCGAACTCACGAAGGCTATCAGGGACTATGTTGAATCATCGTGCCTGAAGATCAAAAGGTATTTTGACCACATCATTGCTGTCCACGTCACCCTGTCTTTGGAAAGCAGCCGCAACATTTGCGAAATCTCGCTGCAAGCTTCAAGATTCGGCTTGCAAAGCCAGGCGGAGGAAATGGACATGTATCTTTCCATCGACAACGCTCTGGACAGGATGGAAGCGCAGGTCAAAAAACTGAAAGACCGTGTGACCGACCACCAAAAACGCGCGCTCAAAGATCAATTCCGGGATTTCTCGCGCGAATCCGACCTTTTTGTGAACCTGGAAAACAAAGCCCACAAAACCGTCAAAACCAAGCGTGCCGTGGCAGAAACCATCTCCGTTGAGGAAGCCATGGAGAAAATAGACAACCAAAAGGAAGAGTTCCTCATCTTTAAAAATGTGGAAACCGACCGACTTAATGTGCTGGTCAGAAGAGACAGCCAGAATTATAAACTGATAGAACCCTGAATTTCATGCCCCGGGCTGCCGGACTTGATTTCGGCAGCCTCGGTGGGCTGAAGGAGTGTCCATGAAATCCATCAGCATCCGAGAATTTTTCGACACCAAGAAAAAAGACTTCGCGCTGTCCCTGGTGACCGAGCCGGAAACCCTGGACAAGACGCTTGCTTCGGCCCATATCAACCGCCCCGGCCTGGCTCTTTCCGGCTATTTGGATTTCTTTTCCAGCGAATGTATCCAGGTTTTTGGCGAGGTGGAAGTCCGCTATCTGCAAAGCTTGGATGAAAATACGATGTTGGAGCGAGCCCGCTCGCTTTTCAAGCTGGACATTCCCTGCATCATTGTTACGAAGGGGCTTTCATTGCCACCCACACTGGAATATCTGGGCAACGACCTCAATATCCCCATCATCTCCAGCCGTTTTTCCACAGCGCAGCTCATCGCCCAGCTACTCCGCTACTTACATTATGTTTTTGCCCCGGAAAAGAAGATTCATGCCACCTTGGTGGATGTCTTCGGTCTGGGCATCCTGCTTTCGGGTAAAAGCGGCATTGGCAAAAGCGAATGCGCGCTCGATCTCATCCAGCGCGGACACAGCCTGGTGGCGGACGATATGGTTGCCATCAAGGTTTTGGACGAACAGTTGGTTGGAAAACCCGCCCGCGATTTTGGCCATTTCATGGAAATCCGCGGCGTGGGCTTCATCAATGTGGAACGCATGTTCGGCATCGAACGCGTTCGCAAACAAAAAAACATCGATTTGCAGATTGAGCTGATGCCCTGGCAGGACAATCTGGACTATGAACGCGTGGGTTTGGTCACCAATTTTGCCGATCACCTCGGCTTCAAGGTTCCCATCATCTATCTGCCCATCTCGCCTGGTAAAAATGTGTCCGTAATAGTGGAAGTGGCTGCCAAAAACATGATTCTGAAAGGCGGCGGCTACGACGCGGCGGAAGATTTCAATCTTCAACTGCACGACGAAATTCGCAAACAAACCCTCATCAAATCAGGCTCTGGCAGCTCGAATGCGCCAAATAAAGATTAAAGTCACAAATCCGATGGGCCTCCACGCCCGGCCATCCGCGCTGATTGTGAAAGCCGCAACCAAATATCGCAGCGAGTTTTACATCGAAAAAGACGACATGCGCGTGAACGGAAAAAGCATCATGGGCGTGATGATGTTGGCTGCGGAATGCGGTTCCACCCTGAATCTCATCGCCGATGGAGTCGATGAGGAATATCTGCTGGAAGAGATTGGAGCCCTCATCAGTGGTGGCTTTGGAGAAGAATGATGCCCATGCAAATCTTCAGCGGCATTGTTATTCGTCCCGGTCTTGCCATCGGTGAAGCGCGCCCGCTGAAAACACAAAATTGGGTGATTTCACGCCACCACATCCTCAAGGATGAACTGGATGCTGAGCTTCATAGCTTAAATGCCGCCGTGGCGAGGATTAAGGCTGAAATGGAACAGCAGTTGCAGGCCTTCAAAGGTGCCGATTCCGACCGCGAAATCCTGGAATCCCACCTCCTCATTCTGGAAGATCCCGAAATGTTGGGACAAATCCGGGTTAGCATCGCAGACAATCTGCTTTCAGCCGCCGCTTCCGTGAAAGAAAATTTCGAAGGGGTGCGTGAACATTTTTCCCAACTTGAAGACCCCTATTTTGCCCAGCGTGCCTCCGATTTCAAGGATGTGCAAAACCGCCTTTTGCATGAACTTACGGGCTCAAAAGTGAATATTCCGGATGATTGGAAGCCCCATCAGATTGCTGTTTTGGAAGAAGCGGAACCATCGCTGGTGAGCAATCTCGCCCAAAAAGGCGTGAAAGCATATTGCGCCGAGCATGGCAGCTACACATCCCACGCTTCCATAATCAGCCGTTCCCTGAAGCTTACCGCGCTGGCTTCACTGCCTGGATTATTTCAAGCTGTGAAAGGCGGTGAAACCCTGATTCTGGATGCTTTACAGGGCAAAGCCATATTCAATCCAGATGCAGATACCCTGCGCCTCTACCAGGATTTACAAAAGAAATACAACCATCGCCAGGAAGCTGCTTTACGCGAAGCTGAACTTCCCACCCAAACCCAAAACGGTCAAAAAATCAAGCTTCGCCTGAATTTGGATCTGAACACCGAACTGGGAATGTTGAAACAGGGAAACCCTGATGGGGTGGGGCTTTACCGCACCGAATTTCTTTATCTTGGGCAGGACGATCTTCCCGACGAGGAAAGCCAGTTCCAAAACTATCGAAAAATGGCGGAACAATTTGCCCCACATAGCGTTACCATCCGCACTTTTGACTTGGGTGGCGACAAGATTTCGCATCTCATCCCTTCGGAACCGGAAGATAATCCATATCTGGGGCTTCGAGGCATCCGCTTTTCATTGGCTCATGAACAGCTTTTCCGCGTCCAGGTTCGTGCCGTGCTGCGTGCCAGTGCTTTTGGTCGCCTCAAATTGATGTTTCCCATGGTGGCGGATCTCAAGGATTTTCTCGCCGCGCGCAGCGTGGTGCAAAGCTGCATGGAACAGCTTGCCGCGCAAGGGGTTGCCTTCGATTCTGAGCTGCCCCTGGGCGTGATGATAGAAATCCCCTCCGCCGCGCTTTGCGCCGAGGAACTGGCCGCGCATTGCGATTTTATGAGCATCGGCACCAACGATTTGATTCAATACACTCTGGCGGCGGACAGAAACCATTCTGAGCTTACATCCTACTATCTTTCCCATCACCCTGCGGTGCTGAAACTTATGCAAACCACGCTTCAGGCCGGAAAAAAGCATGGCAAAGCCGTCTCCATCTGCGGAGAAATGGCTTCCCAGACAGAATATCTGCCCCTGCTGATTGGCATGGGTTTTGAAGAACTGAGCGTGGCGCCGGCATCCTGGCTGGATTGCAAAGCCATCATCCGGCGTTGCGACGACATCCTTTTCAAACTCGTGCAGGAAGCCGACTTAGGCAGCCTTGCCGCCATCGAAACCCTCGTCTATGAACGCCTTAAACCATATTACAACCCTTAAAGGAGAGCACATGCTGCGTTTTGAATATCGTAACCTTTTGCATTCAAAGGATTTGCCAACAGCCATTCCCACGGAGAAAGTACAGGATTTTCGCTATGCCTGCCTGCAGGCTCATGAAGAAATACAGGCCGACCGCAAAGCCGATATCCTGGGTTTTTACGAGCTTCCGGAATATGACATAAGTCCCATCCTGGATTATGTTTCCAGCGTCGATCCCCATTTTGATACCATGGTGGTGCTGGGCATTGGAGGCTCCGCTTTGGGAAACCGAGCGCTCTATTCAGCGCTGAAAACCGAGCGTGAGCTGAAACGCCGTCTCCTGGTTTTCGACAATGTGGACCCGGTTTATTTGCATGAAATCCTGTCCCAGATTGATCTTGACACCACTCTCTTCAACGTTATCACCAAAAGTGGCACCACAGCCGAAACCATGGCTGGCTATATGATTTTGGCAGATATCATCAAAAAACGCCATCCCGCGGATTACACAAAAAGGATTATCATCACCACCGACAGCGAAAAAGGGTTCCTGCGTCAGGTTATCCAAGATGAAGGCTATCAATCCTTTGTGGTTCCGAACAACGTTGGCGGGCGCTTTTCCGTGCTCACGGATGTGGGCCTGCTGTCATCAGCTTTTGTGGGCATCGATATTGCCCGATTGCTTCAGGGCGCCGCTTCCATGCGTGAGCGCTGTGAAACGCTGGACAGCTTCGACAATCCTGCCTATCTAAACGGCTTTCTGCATTACCTTTACATGCGGGAAGGGAAAAATATCTCGGTGATGATGCCCTATTCAAATTCACTGTATGACATGGCGGATTGGTATCGCCAGCTTTGGGCGGAAAGCCTGGGCAAACGTCACGACATCAAGGGACGTGAAATCTTTGTGGGGCAAACACCTGTGAAAGCTCTCGGTACCACGGACCAGCATTCCCAGGTGCAGCTTTACGCCGAAGGCCCCAACGACAAGGTTTTCACCTTCCTGAGCGTGGAAAACTTCCAACACGACTACCTTATCCCAAACCTGCATCCCGAGCGTGAGGAAGTGAGCTATTTGGGCGGCAAAAAACTCTCTGAACTGCTTAACGCTGAAAGACTTGCCACCGAAATTGCGCTCACAAAAGCCCATCGTCCAAATTGTAACATAGTTTTCCCCGCCATTGACGAATTTCACCTCGGTGAATTCATCATGATGTATGAAATCCAAACCGTTTTTGCGGGGAAGCTCTTGCACATCAATCCTTTGGATCAACCTGGCGTGGAGGCTGGAAAAATTGCCACTTACGCTTTGATGGGAAAAGCCGGATATGACAAGGAGCGTGCCGAAATCCAAAAATATCTGGAAGAGAAGGATTAAGCCCGGATAGCCTGACAGTTTTTCCATGCCCTAAGATTAGAACGAGTCTGCTGAGAAAATCTTCACATGCTCCTAAAACTATGTGTGGCTTATGTTTGCTTTTAAATCATAAGGGAAATATAAGGCGGCAAGCAAGAAGGGTCAAATTAAATCCCTCAAAATCGGTAAAAAGGCATTTTCGCCCTGCGGTTTTCAGATTGATTTGGAGTTGTGCCGATTTAGCATTCAGGCAGTTTCCGGCTTTTTAACTTGACAGCGCATCACTGCAAAAATTTATTGGGATATAATTAGCCAATCTTTCGTTTCAGGTGTTCTTCGAACTGCCTGAAGCTTTGATACAGAGGAGTTTAAATGTCTTTTTTTGATTTTGTCGGTATGAAAGCCAACGACATCGCCATCGATTTGGGCACCGCAAACACCCTTGTTTACAAAAAGACCGGTGGGATCGTGATTGACGAACCTTCGGTGGTGGCTGTTTCGAACGACAGCAAAAAGATAATCGCCATCGGTCAGCAAGCCAAGGTGATGCTGGGTAAAAACCCGGATGAAGTTCGGGTGGTTAAACCCATGAAAGACGGTGTGATAGCCGATTTTCAAGTTACCGAATTGATGTTGCGGGATCTGATTTTGCGTGCGCAGAAAAAGCGCCTTTTGGTGCGCCCAAGAGTGATTGTTTGCGTTCCTTCCGGCATCACGGAAGTGGAAAAACGCGCGGTTCGCGACAGCGCCCTCCATGCCGGCGCGCGTGAGGTCTATTTGGTTTCCGAGCCTGTCGCGGCTGCCATCGGCGCCGAACTTCCCATCGAGGAAGCATTTGGAAACATGGTGATGGACATCGGCGGCGGCACCAGCGAAATTGCGGTTATCTCCTTGTCTCACATTGTGGTACACAATTCCATCCGCGTGGGTGGAGACAAGATGGATAACGATATCATCAGCTATCTGCGCAAAAAGAACAACCTGCACGTTGGCCTGCAAACCGCGGAAAAGATTAAGATGCAGATTGGCAGCGCTTATCCGCTAAAACAAGAACTGACCATGGATGTGCGCGGGCGGGACATCGTTTCCGGCTTCCCCGTCACCATCAAAATCAGCTCTGAAGAAGTGCGCGAAGCCATCAGCGAAACCATTGCCACCATGGTGGATGCTATCAAAAGGCTTTTCGAACGCACAGCTCCGGAACTGGCTGCGGATATTGCCGAACGAGGCATTTTCCTCACCGGTGGCGGCGCCCTGCTGAAAGGTTTGGACGAAAAAATCTCCAAAACGGTTGATCTTCCCGTGTATGTGGTGCCGGACCCTCTGGAATGTGTTGTCCGCGGCGCGGGCAAGGTTTTGGACGAACTGGACCGCTATCGCAACGTTTTGATCAAACGCATCGAAGACTGAGCGGCTTTTCAGCGCGACCAAGATTGAAAAAGGGCTTCCGGCTCGTTGTGGCTGGGCTTGACAACCAATAGGTGAAAAGGATGAATCCGTGAAGAAAATGATATTGCCCCTGGCGCTGGTGTTGGTCTCGCTGGCTCTGAGTCTGGGCAGTCCCGAAAGCAGGGCCAAACGTGCTTCGTTTTTGGGTCAAACGGTGTTTTATCCCTTCACCCGTTCCATAAATGTATTCCGTTCAAATTCTTCCTTAAAACGAGAACTGGCGAGTCTGCAAGAGCAGCAAGCTGCCCTCACCCTGGAAAACCTGAGGCTGAACAACGTCCTCAAGGAAAGCCAAACCCTGCAAGCCATTACATTTGACACTGGAGGCATCAGCTTTGAAGTTGGCGAAGTAATCGGATATTCAGGACAGTTCCAACAGCGTAACCTGGTGGTAAACAAAGGCAGTGTGAGCGGCGTGGAAGTGAACAGCCCTGTGGTTTCAGCGGGTGGCATCGTTGGGCGCGTGATTTCGGTTTCCGCCACAAACTGCGTGGTTTTGCCCTTCAGCAATCCGCGTTTCCAGATTCCTGTGATGGACAAACTCACCAGCGTTCAAGGCATTTTGCAGTCCGACCTCGCAGGCAACACAAACATGAACATGATTCGATTGGGCTCGCAAATCAGCGCGGGCGATACAATCGTAACTTCAAACCTTTCCACACTTTATCCCAAGGGTTATCCTGTGGGCAAAGTATCCCGCATCCGCGATTCTC
>JAAYKA010000029.1 GCA_012522635.1 Candidatus Cloacimonadota bacterium | reverse complement strand
GACGAAATTGGTTTCCAAGCTTGGACCAATATCGCACTCTGGCGCGGCATGAACCTGGAACTGGACTATGCCGAAGCCTGGGATTCCGCCCGTGAAAAACGCATGAACGATGCTTACGCCGGCTTGGAATTGGAACTTGGCCCAACCAACACCATCATTTCCTACAACCAGGTGGAAAAAATCGACGACAGCGCAAATCAATGGCAGAAAGAAAGTTACCCCGCTTTCACGGTCAGTTTCCCCGCCCGTAAAGTCGGAATGGTGATTTCCGGTGAATTTAAAACCGTGGAAAAAACCGTGCTTACCGCTCACGAACCTCACAATTATGTGGATATATTGCACTATGAACCCCGGCTGCAAGCGGATCTCAGCATCCAAAAACTCAACGTTTCCCTCGCCCTGCAAAGCTGGTGGAACGACTTTTCCTCCATCGGCAGCAGCCACTATTGGCCAGGCGTGGAAATCAAATATCCCATCTTGCAAGACACAGACCTGCTGCTTTTTGCGGGACGTGAAGCTGGCGGAAAGGTCTGCCGCAATGGCGTTTGCCGCTATGTGGCTCCCTTTTCCGGATTACGTCTGGAGTTGTACACCAGATTCTAAGAACTGGAGAAATCATGAAAAAACTCGCGTTTATCATTATCCTGCTGGCATCAATCGCCCTGTTTGCCAATCTGGAGCTTTGGCCACGCACCAATGTGGTGGAAGCCTTTGTTGCTCAGGATGATCCAAGCAGCAACATCGCTCTGCAAAGCCTGGATCAAGCCTTGCAGGCCTGGCATGAAGGAGAATTCACGCAAGCCCGCCTTTACCAAAGTTTGGGTGATGCCGGCGTCCAAGCCCGTTTTTCGCAAAATCCCGGAGGCGAAATCCCCAGCGTGGTTTTCAACGGCAGCCATATTGTTCAAAATCCCTCCGACCTGCTCCAACACAGCACTTTGGCACAACAGCTGATGTGGGCCAGCGCGCCCATCAGGATGGAAATCACGCAGTTCAACCCCGCCAGTGGCGCCACCAGCGTGAAAGTTACTCTGTTGAACCCCGAGCAAGCTGCCAACGGACTTACACTTTGGTTTTATTTGCTGGAAAACAATTCCGGCTCCATCACCCGCGTGGCGCGTTCTCTCCACAATCAAAACATCACTCTGAACCTTGGGGAACCTGCGGTTTTCAGCCATAATTTCAGCATTGATCAGGCTTGGAACCAATCCAATCTCTGGGTTTTGGCGACCATCCAGGATTCCCAGGGCAACATCATTCAAGCCACAACCAGCTTGGAACAGCCTGAATATCAGGTCCGTGCTGTATTGGATTGGGATCCCGCCAACCTGGTTTTCCCGCCCAATTCCTCGGGACTTTCTGAAATCCTGTGGGTGTTCAACACAGGCCAGCACACGGATACCATGACAATGCAGATTGTGGAGGATGAATCTTCCCTGGGTTGGTATTTCAACTATTGTGATGAAGAAAACAACTGCTACCCTGGCAGCATTCCACAAACCTTGATCCTGGCACCGGGTGAGGCCAAAGCTTTTCACCTGAACCTCTGGGTTGCTGAAGGTTTCGCTAATTTCCATTTCGCCATTTCTTCACCCGATTTGGGAACCTACGAAATACCCTTCCATGCCACTGCGGGAACGGCTGTGTCAGATAACGTTTTGCCGCCAAATCTGCTGCTTGGCGTAAATAGCCCCAACCCCTTCAGAGCTGAAACATCCATCCGGGTAAACGCGCTCAAAAATGAGAATGTTACCATCCAGATTTTCGACGTCAAAGGCAGGCTGGTGGATGAAACCCCTGTTTTCAGCCTTCGCGCGGGTGAAAATCACATCCAGTGGCAAGCGCCCTCTGGCTTGAGTTCCGGAGTTTATTATTATCGTTTAGAAGGCAGTTCCGAGCCTCCGCGCCGGATGCTGCTGCTGAAATAACATGCTAAAAAAGGCGCTTTCAGGCTTTTTACTCCTTTGTTTGGCGAGCCTCTCTTTTGCAGGAATCGCTGAGCTTGAAAGCGCCCTTCTTTGGGCTCAAAACGCGGATGAGGCCATGGATGCCATCCTCCTCAACCGTGACGACCTGCAAAATCTGGACGAACTGCGCCTCCTGCAAAACTATTGGCTGCAAATTCAACCGCAAAGCTGCCGGGATTGGTTTGAGGCAAAACATCAGGCGCAACCGCAAAACCCTGAACTCGAATATCTTTGGCTGCGCAGTCTGGCAGATTTGGGACAGCAGATTTCCAAAGCGCGCCATCTCATCCGCAAACAGCCAAAATTCTATTGGGGCTACCGCCTTTTCGCGAACACCTATTCACAAATCCTTTTGGATACACTCACAGACGTGGATTTGCGGGAAAATGTAATCAGCAATCTGGATAGCGATCGCGGCATATTGGAACAAGGCCTAACCATCTGGTCTGGAGACGATTACCTGCATCTGGCGCTCTTTCATCACCAAGCCGCGTTGGGCAAAGACGAACTTGCTGAAATGCAACTCCTGGCGCTTTCTGACCCCACCGTGATTGAAACAAATTTCCACCATGTTTTTGAATTCATTGAAGCCACAGGTCGGCTTCAAGCTTTTGAAAAGCTCTTTCCCACAGCGGTTTCCCTGGCTATCTCCAAAGGTGAGGTAGCGGCTTCGGACAGCCTGGCATACTACCAGTTTTACTGGCTGGAAGCGCTGAAAAAAGCCCAGGCTTGGGACAGAATGAAAGCTTATCTGGATATCTGGCCGCAGCTTAAAGCCAATCCCGAACACCTGCGCACCCGCATCCTGATGCACCTCGGCTTGAACGAGAAAACGGAGGCTCTGACACTTTTGGAACAAGCACTCACGCAAGGCATCATCATCTATCCGGAAGCGGCTTCAGATAAGGCTTACAGCGCCTTGCAAAACCTGCCGGATTTCGCCATGCTGATGATTGCCGCGAAAGAAGATTGGGACGCCAAAAAACCGCAGCGGCGGGAAAAGGTTTTAAAGGATAGAACAGCCATTCCGCTACCATTTGAGTATTTGAGCAAACCCGATGGCAGCCCCCTGCATCCAAATGATTTTCAAGGAAAGCTGCTGATTCTGGATTTTTGGGCGCGTTGGTGTGAGCCCTGTCTGCAGAGTTTGGCAAGGCTGCAAAATTGGAGCAAAGATAAAGAGGATGTGAGCCTGATTTCGGTGAACGTGTGGGAAAGTCCCTTGGACAGACCAGAGATTATTGAATTCATCCAAAAACAGGGTTTGGGAACAGAATTGCTTTTTGGCGAAGGAGATGTCTCCCAAATTTGGGGCTTTGGCGCCATACCTTGGATTTGCGCCATAGATGCTGATGGCCGCATAGCTTTCAGCCTCAGCGGAAATAGTCCTGTTCTGGAAGAAACCTTGGATTTTTGGCTTGAAGCTTTGAGGGAGGAGATGTGAAGTTTCTGAAAGACCTGCTGACCCCTCAGGAACAGTCCGCACTCCTGCTAATCTGCGGGCTGACGCTTTTGGGTTTGCTGGGTGGGCGTTTACTCAATCCGGGAAGCCCGCTCAGCGCGGTTGCTGCAAATGAAGCCTCCAAACCTGAGCTTTTGTCCGAGGCTGTGGAAGAAGACAAACCCGTCCAAATAGACATCCGCAGCGCCTCCAAAGAAGAGCTGATGCTGCTGCCCGGCATCGGGGAAAAACGTGCCCAGTTGATTATCGACCACCGAACAAGCAAGCCCTTTCGAAGCACGGATGACTTGCTTCAAATCAAGGGTATCGGAGAAAAAACCCTGGCTAAAATGCTGCCTTCGCTTTTACCTTTCGGCTCTCCATCTTTAAAACTGGCAGAGACTTCCGAACCTGGCGAAGTGGTTGAACTGGTGGGCAGCCTGAAAACTCAGGAAAGCGCCAAAAAAGCCAGGGAAAAGAAACCCGCGAAAGTGCCCAAAAGTGAAATGACCAATGTGGTAAATATCAACACCGCCGGACTTGGTGAGCTTTGCACCCTGCCCGGTATTGGAGAAACGAAGGCACAGACAATTATAGATTACCGTAATGAAAATGGGGCTTTTGAGAGCATTGAGGACATCGTGAAAGTGAAAGGGATTGGTCCTAAAACTCTGGAGAAAATGCGCCACCGGCTCAAGATTTGAGCTCAGCAGATGGCAACATAGCAGGGTAAATCGCAAACTTCCAGCCTATAGATGGCTTCGGCACCCAATTCAGGCCAGGCAAATAGTTCGAAAGTAAGAACCGATTCCGCCAAGAGCGCTGAAATTCCCCCACAGCAAACTAAATAAAGCGCCCCGTGTTTTCTGATGGCATCCTCAACTTCCGCCGATCTTTCTCCTTTGCCAATCATGATTTTCAGTCCTTGCTCCAAAAATGGAATGGTATATGGATCCATGCGACTGGAAGTGGTGGGACCAATCGCGCCACAAACTTTTCCCGGCGGCGTGGGAGAAGGACCACAGTAAAACAGCGCAGTACTGGATAAATCAAATGGAAGTTCAGATTTTCGGGCAATGATTTCCACCAAACGTTTGTGGGCTTGGTCACGTGCTGTGTAAAGCACACCGCTCAGCAGAACCTTGTCACCGGGTTGTAAAACAGAGAAATTCTCCGACTTAAAGGGCAGTAATAGATTATGTTGTCGCACTTTATATCTCCGAAAACACCCTATGTTTCACGTGAAACATCGATTTTTCTGCTGGTCACGCGGTGCGCATGACAGTCGATATTAACCGCCACAGGCAAAGACGCGATGTGGCAGGGTTTGGTGAGAATTGAAACCTTCAGAGCGGTGGTGCTTCCCGCGAATCCCATCACACCCTTACCTCTTTGGTTGATTCCAGCCAAAATACGCTGTTCCATCGCACGCAGTTCTATATCCTGCTGTTCAGCGGGAACAAGCAAGGCTTTTTTTGCCAGGATGGCGCATTCTTCAAAATTTCCCCCAATACCTACTCCCACAAAAACTGGGGGGCAGGGACGTCCGCCGGCTTCCACCACGTTTTGAATCACGAATTCCTCCACACCTTGCATCCCCACGCCGGGTAAAAGCATTTTAAGCACGCTGCAATTCTCTGAACCGCCGCCTTTTAAGGCAAAATGAAGCCTAAGCTCATCACCCGGAACCTGTTCCAAATGCAGGATGAAGGGCAGGGTTTCCTTCTTTTCAAAATTTGTCCCACGCAGCGGATCCCAAGCAATGGAATCCCGGAGATAGAACTTTTCCCAAGCCTCCGCTGCCGCGGCACCGATTATTTCCTCAAGATTTCCACCCTCAATCAAAACTTCATTTCCCAGTTCCGCAAAAACAACCAGAAGTCCAGTATCCTGGCAGAGAGGTATAGATTCCCTCAGGGAAAGTTCATGATTTTTCAGAATGGATTCCAACATGTCCCGCGCAATTTCATCTTTTTCCCGAACCAGGGCTTCTTGCAAGAGCAATTTTGTTTCGGGATGCGGCGCGCGATAAATTTCGCCGATGGCATCCAGGACCTGTTCCCGGATTTGGCTTGCCTGAACCCGCTTTTTAGCCATTTTCATTTAAACCGCCAAAATGGACTGTTTTAGAGGTTTTTGCATTAAACTCAACACTTGTCTCCACCCTAACCCTTTTTGCGCACCAGAAGATACTTTAGAAGCAGGTCTTCCAGCGGGGTGGCTGTGCTAACCGCGTTGTATTCTATCTGGTATTGGTGACAGCCTTTCTTGAGTTTTTGGAT
>JAAYKA010000028.1 GCA_012522635.1 Candidatus Cloacimonadota bacterium | reverse complement strand
GCGGAAAAAGTGTATATCAAATTGCCGCGAAGGCCGTGGACGTCAAGTGGAATTTTGGTTTTTAAGCTATTTCATCAGCAAGATTTTGTGATTTACCGCTCCGGAGCGGCTGGTCAACCTGGCAAAATAGACGCCGCTGGAGACATCATTGCCGCCAAAATCTTTTCCATCCCAGACGAAGCGATGTTCGCCCGCACTGAAGTTTTCATCCCGGCAGAGTTCTTTCACCAGTTGTCCTTTAAGATTGTAGATGGCAAGGCGCGCCGAGCCGCTTTCTGGCAGGGAAAAACTGAGCGTGGTGGAAGGATTGAATGGATTCGGCCAGTTTTTCAGTGTAATCTGTTGCTGCAGAGGAGATTGAACATGTTCATCGTTGGGGGTGCTGCTATCCTTGAAACGGATTAAACCGTGCACAAAGTTGTGCATCCAGAGATTACCTTGTCCGTCAAAGACGAGGTCCTGTATCCAATTTCTCAGCAAGGGGGAATTTGTTGTGGTGTAGGAAACGAAATCCGTTCCATCGAAGCAGATCAATCCAGAGTGCATGGTTCCGCCCCAGATTTTTCCATCCGGACCGGGTGCCAGAGCTTGGAAATCTCGGGCGGGATGATTGCCATACTGGATGTCCCAGGCTGCCCATTCACCATTGTGAAAGCTCGCCAAACCAGTGGAATAGCCAATCCAGAGCTTGCCTTCGGCGTCGAAAGCCAGACAATTCAGCTTGTTGCTTGGCAATCCTGAATTATCGGTAGTATAGATTTGCACTTGGTCTCCCACGTGGATTAGGCCGCTTCTTGTTGCCAGCCAGAGATTTCCGGAAGAGTCAAATGTCATGGCTTCTGGTTTGTGAGGCAAGGTTTCCTTGAGTGTCCACTCACCCTGTTCCAGCCTGTAGAGCCGCTGCTGGGAAGTGGGACCCTGCAGAGTTACCCAGGGATGGTTTTCGCCATCGAGAGCCAGGCAGGTTATCGTTCCGGACGGAAAGTTGTTCGTGTAAGAGGAGTATAATTGCCAATCTTCTCCGTCAAAACACACGACACCGCTTGGTTGCTCAGATATTTCGAACCAAAGTTTACCGTCGGAACCGCAAGCTAAATGTTGTGGGTCAACCACATAGGGGAATTCAGAGCTGTGGTAAAAACTCCAGTTGTCCCCGGTTTTTTTCACAAGAATGTCGTTTGGTCCCATATAGTCGGGCAAACTTAGCCACAAACTGCCATCTGGAGCTGTCGTCATGTCTCTGATATAGTTTGATGGCATGGGGGAACTGGAGCAATCGAATCCAGACCAAGTTCCTCCCTCATAAACCGCAATGCCATTCATGCTGGCAAACCAAATCCGGTTTTGAGAATCCTCCAGAACGGCATTGCACCAGTCCAAATTTGGCACCGCAGCCTGGGGAGCCAAAATTTCCCAGTTGTCACCTTGGCGACGGAGCAGATAATGATTGCTTCCAGTAGAAGATACGCCCATCAGGAGTCCGTTTTGCCTGTCCAAGCCCAGTTTAGTAATCGTTTGTGCATTAAGCAACTGGCTCAGATCATGAGTTTGGGTGCCATTGCCGTCCAGACTGTATAAATACGCGGCTACAGTGGCGAGCCAAAGTTTTGTTCCATCATGGGCTAATCTCAGAATATCTTCGTTGGGCAATCCCAGAGAAGCCATGGATTGTGAGCTCCAGGAAGAGCCATCAAAATGAGACAAACCACAAGTTCCTGTGTGTTGGTTGTAATATGAAAGCCAAGGCAGGCCTTCTTCATCCAAAACCATGCAACGAATCACTTCTCCATCGATGGAGGCTGAAGCCGCTGAATAAGCTGTCCATATCCCGTTCTTAAGATGGCAAACCCGGTTCGCGCCGCTATTCACCGCGTCAAGAATCCAGATTTCTGTGTCTGAAATACAGAAGATTCCAAGCGCTCCATTGACATTGATGCCTGTGTTTGACTGGTTAAAATGCTGCCAATCATCATTTTCCACGCGGAAAACCCCCTGCTCGGTTCCCATCCATAGCGTTCCGGAGGGAGATGTGTCCAAAGTATAGACGATGTTTCCCAAAAGGGGTGAATTCAATTTGTTGTAGAACTGCCTGGTCTGGGTGATGAGATCGTATTCCAGCAATCCCGCCGTGCTGCCAACCCAGACCGTGTTTTCGTGTTGGGCCAAGCAGCGCACATGACCGCCATAGAAAAAATATTCCCACTCACTCTCTTGCGCGTAAAACGCAGAAGCCACAAGCAGAACTGCCACACTCAGGATAATTTTGACCTGATTCATGATAACCTCTTTTCAAATTTTTATGAAATAGATAAAAAGCTTAGAGGGACATCAGGAAATATTGCATTCGATGAAAATATGTCAAGCAGAAATTCAAGTTTAAAACCGATGCCCGTGGAATAATATCCACAAGCAAGTCATAAGATTAGAGCTAATCGCAAAACACTTGCGGTTTTTTGATTGAAATAACTTGACCATATCTCCGGCATATTAAAAATTGTAATGTTGCTGATGATAGCCCCAAAACGAAAAGGAGATATCATGAAAAAAGCCGTGAATTTAATCGTATTCGCCCTGCTTTTTGCGGGAGCCTTACAGGCAAAAATCAAGGTCAATCCGGGATTCCGGGTCGGTTTGAACGTGGCCAGGCTGGAATTAACCGAAGACGGTCAGGAAATAGACAGTTCTGATGCCCTGGGATTGCATATCGGGGGATTCGC
>JAAYKA010000027.1 GCA_012522635.1 Candidatus Cloacimonadota bacterium | reverse complement strand
TTTTTATTCTTCATCGGATTCGATATCGTCTTCTTCTTCTGGAATATCGATATCCAAGTCTTCATCGTCGTCATCCGGCGGTGGAAGCGGCTTATCAGCACTTTTCTTGATTTTTTCCACTTCCTTGTCCAGTTCTTCATCATCCGGATCGTGCGGAATGACGGTGATATCACGCACTTTGTCATCTTCCCGCAGGTTGATAAGCTTCACGCCCTGGGTGTTGCGGCTGATAACAGTAATCTCGCTCACCTTCTGGCGGATAATCATTCCCTCACGGGTCACAATCATCAGATCATCGCTATCATCCACGTTTTTCAGCGAAGCCAAATGTCCATTCCGCTTGCTGGTTTTCAGTGTGATCACACCCTTGCTGCCGCGCCTGGTGGTGGGATACGCGGAAGTCGAGGTTCGTTTTCCATAACCATTTTCGCTGATTGCCAAAACGGTCTTACCACCTTCGTTTCCATTCTTAATCATATCATCCTGCGAAATGATTGCCATGGAAATCACATAGTCTTCCTCACGCAGCCTGATACCACGCACACCTTTGGTGAAGCGGGCTGTGGCTCGGAAATCCTGTTCGCTGAACCGGTTGGCGTAGCCGTTTTTTGTCGCCAGAATGATGTCATCATTTCCCTCGGAGATGCGCGCGTCAATCAATTCATCTCCCGGCATCAATCTAATCGCCAAAATACCAGTGCTGCGGGGACGGCTGAACGCGGACAAAGCTGTCTTTTTGATGGTTCCGCCGCGGGTGCACATCACAATGTTTCTCTGGGAATCAAAATCACGCAGGGTCACAAAGGCCTTAATCTTTTCCTTATCCTGGAATTGAACCAGGTTCACCACAGCTTTTCCGCGCGCTGTGCGTCCCGCTTCGGGAATCTCGAAAACCTTGAGCCAGTGGCATCTACCGTGATCTGTAAACAGCAGCAAATAGGAATGCGTGGAAGCCACAAAGATATATTGAATGATATCTTCTTCTTTCAGGTTGGTGCCTGTGAGGCCGCGTCCACCACGGGCTTGAACGCGATATGTGTCCACTGGCAGGCGTTTTACATAGCCGTCGTGGGTGATGGTGACCACCACCAACTCGTCTGCAACCATATCTTCCGGACGCAGCGAACCGCTGTAATGTTCCAAAATGGTGGTTCTGCGGGCATCGGTATATTTATCACGAATCTCTTTCACTTCTTCTTTCACCAGATCCATGCGCAATTCCTTGTGTTCAACCAGCTCGCGCAGCCTGGCAATCACTTGCAAAAGCTCCTGATATTCGGCTTCGATTTTCTCCCTTTCCAATCCGGTCAGGCGCTGTAAACGCATATCCAAAATGGCTTTGGCTTGAATCTCTGAAAGCCCGAATTTCTCTTGCAGGCTTTCGTTTGCTTCCAGCGGGGTTTGCGATGCACGGATGGTGGCAATCACTTCGTCCAGATTGTCCAAAGCAATCTTCAACCCTTCCAGGATATGCAGCCTGGCTTCAGCGTTTCTCAGTTCAAAAAGTGTCCGGCGCAAAACCACATCATGGCGGAATTGGATGAAGTTTTCCAGCATTTCCTTCATGTTCATAACCTGAGGTACGCCGTCAATCAGGCAAAGGTTGATCACGCCGAAGGTTGTTTGCAACTGGGTATATTTATAAAGGTGGTTCAAAACTGTGTTGCCGTCATGGCCACGTTTCACCTGAATCACAAGCCGCATTCCGTCGCGGCCGGATTCGTCGCGAACATCGCTGATGCCATCAATTCTCTTTTCCTTCACCAAATCCACAATCCGTTCGATTAGCGCGGTTTTGGTCACTTGATATGGAATTGAGCGCACGATGATGGATTCCTGCTCGTTTTTGCCAACTTCGATCTCGGCTTCGCCACGAATGAGAACCCTGCCGCGCCCGGTTTGGAAATAGTCGTTCACACCATCCAAACCCAGAACAAAGCCACCGGAAGGAAAATCCGGACCCTTGATATATTGCCGCAGTTCAGATATTTCCAGTTCCGGATTGTCGATGACGGCAATCACGGCGTTGCAAACCTCGGCCAAATTGTGGGGCGGCATATTTGTTGCCATTCCCACCGCGATTCCGGAAGAACCGTTTACCAAAAGGTTGGGAATACGGGCTGGAAAAACTTCCGGCTCTTTGCGCGTATCGTCATAGTTTCCTTTGAAATCAACTGTATCTTTGTCCAGCTCTTCCAGCATTTCCATGGTAACTTTTTGCATCCGGGCTTCAGTGTAACGCATTGCCGCGGGTGGGTCACCATCGATGGAACCAAAGTTTCCCTGCCCGTCCACCAATGGGTAGCGCATATTCCAGGGCTGAGCCAATCTCACAAGTGTGGGATAAACCACCTGCTCACCGTGTGGATGGTAGTTTCCAGAGGTATCACCCGCGATTTTTGCGCATTTACGGAAATGCCCGCCCGGTGAAAGGTTCAGTTCGCTCATCGCGTAAATGATGCGTCTTTGTGAAGGTTTCAATCCGTCGCGGATATCAGGCAGCGCGCGTGCCACAATCACGCTCATGGAATAATCCAGATATGCCTGCCGCAGATGGTCTTCTATTTGTACATTGAGAATTTTTGTTTTATCGTCCATTTTTAGCTCCAGCTTCCTTAAATATCCAGGTTCCGAACAAATTTCGCGTTCGCTTGGATGAATTCGCGGCGGGGTTCCACCTCGTCACCCATCAAAACTGTGAACATCCTGTCCGCTTCGATGGCGTCATCCATTTTAACCGAAATCATGGTGCGGTTTTCAGGGTCCATCGTGGTCTCCCAGAGCTGATCCGGATTCATTTCACCCAAACCCTTGTAACGCTGGACAATCACGCCCTTATCACCAAAATCGGTAATGGCTTCATCCCGCTCTTCTTCGGAAAAAACATACTTTTTCTGTTTGCCTTTGCGCACCAAAAACAGCGGCGGACGGGCGATGTAAACATGACCATACTCAATCAGCGGCTTCATATAGCGGTAGAAAAAAGTCAACAGCAGGGTGCTGATATGAGCGCCGTCCACGTCCGCGTCAGCCATAATCACAACGCTGCCATAGCGAATCTTGCTCACATCAAAATCCTGACCCACACCGGCTCCAATGGCCAGAATGATGGGCTGGATTTTATCGTTGTTCAAAACCCTGTCCACGCGGGCTTTTTCGGTGTTCAACATCTTGCCCCAAAGTGGCAGGATGGCCTGAAAAGCACGGTCGCGTCCCTGTTTGGCGCTGCCTCCAGCGGAATCTCCCTCAACCAGGAAAAGCTCGGTCTGAGTTGGATCCGTAATGGTGCAGTCCGCCAATTTTCCAGGCAGGGAACCGCTTTCCAACACCGATTTGCGCCTGGTGAGTTCACGCGCTTTGCGAGCGGCTTCGCGAGACCTTGCCGCCAAAATACTCTTCAGCGTAATGGCTTTCGCTTCGCTGGGATGCTCCTCAAAATATGTGGTCAGTTTTTCATAGACCACAGAGTTCACAAAGCCATCCACTTCAGAGTTTTGCAGCTTGGTCTTGGTCTGACCCTCAAATTGCGGATTGCTCAGTTTCACGCTAATCACGGCGGTGATTCCCTCGCGAATATCTTCCCCGGAGGGGCTCACTTTTTCGTTCTTAAGCAGGTCGGCGCTGCGTATATAGCTGTTCACAGCACGGGTCAGACCGCTTCTAAATCCGCTGAGGTGGGTTCCACCCTCGGTTGTGTTGATATTGTTTGCGAAACTGAAAATGTTTTCCTGATATCCTTCATTATATTGAATCGCGATTTCAAACTCCATGCCGTCACGTTCCGACTTGGCATAGAAGGGTTTGCTTCCCAAAGGTTTCTTGTTTTGGTTCAAAAATTCCACAAAACTTTCGATGCCGCCGTCATATTTGAAATCGTGAACACGGCCTGAGCGCTCATCTTTCAAAACAATGCGAACACCGCGATTCAGGAAAGCCAGCTCACGCAGGCGGGTTGTGAGATAGTCGAAACTGAATTCCACCGTCTCAAAAATGGTGGGGTCAGGCTTGAAGCGAATCACCGTACCGGTGCGGTCGGTATCGCCCAAAACCTTGAGTTCAGACGCCACCAAGCCTCTTTCATAGCGCTGATAATAAAGTTTGCCATCGATATGGACGCGGGCTTCCAGATATTCCGAAAGCGCCACCACCACTGAAACGCCCACGCCATGAAGTCCGCCGGAAACCTTGTAGCTGGCGGAGTCGAACTTCCCGCCGGCGTGCAAAACGGTCATCACCACTTGCAACGCGGGAATTTTTTCATCTTTGTGTTCATCAACCGGTATGCCGCGACCATTGTCATCAACTTCCACTTCGCCCTGAGCGGTGAGGGTAATCTTGATTTGATCGCAATATCCGGCTAAAGCTTCGTCGATCGCGTTATCCACGACCTCGTAAACCAAGTGGTGAAGGCCGCGCTCGCTGGTGCCGCCAATATACATGGCGGGACGTTTGCGAACGGCTTCCAAGCCTTTCATCACCTTGATGTTACTTGCACTGTAGTTGTTATTGGACATAATGTGTTGTCTCCTAAGAATATAAAGCTATTTATTGACGCTCTTGAGCGGTTTCCCCAAGCTTCAGAGCGATAACATCCATATCTGATTGCCATAAAAACAGATATGGCTTTTTTGTCAAGAACAATCGATAGTTTTTTAAAGTTTTTATCTGCTTATCTATCAATGAGTTATGGGCTCAACAATCTTAGGGAAAGAAATCACCAAACCACTTTTTGTCCCCAATCAGGCTTTTCATGCCCAAAACACGCGATTTTATTGCTTATCTAAAAATCCTCAAGGTGACCATGGAGAAGAAAGCTAAGCCCAAGATATGCAGCCAAAATATTAAAAAGCCCCCAAACAAGCTGTTTGAACCCTTAAAACCATTGGCGCAATAAAACTCATTGATTGCCATTCCGTCCAAAATCTCAGTCTGAGA
>JAAYKA010000026.1 GCA_012522635.1 Candidatus Cloacimonadota bacterium | reverse complement strand
CCCTCAGCCTCCGCGAACGCGGGTCATTTCATCGATCCCGGCATTCCGGAAGTGCAGCAACACATTCTGAACGTGGTGGGCGACCTCATCAGCGGCTATCCAGAATTGGATGGCCTGCATCTGGATTATATCCGCTATCCCAATTCCAGCCTGGGACACCATCCCATTTCCACCAGCAGGTTCAACAGCGCCAAGGAAACCAACCCCCTGCAATGGAACCAGTGGCGCATCCTGCAGGTCACTTCCCTGCTGGAAAAAATCCGGGAACTCACCCGCCAAATCAATCCAAATCTGGCGCTCAGCGCGGCTGTGATGCCCGACCCAAAATCTGCCGCAACCTGGTATGCGCAGGATTGGCAGGATTGGCTGCAGCGCGATTTGGTGGATTTTGTTTGCCCCATGAACTACGCCACCGGCATGAACAAATTTCGGGAAAATTCCAGCGCCACGGAAGCGGTTGGCATGAACCACCGCGTCTGGATGGGACTGCGTGCCTACAACGAAAATGGCTCCTCGCTTGCCGTGAAACCAAACTCCAAAAACTTCAATATCCTGGATGTGGCGGAAAGGGTGGAAGACAGTCGGGCTCGAAACTTTGCCGGCATCGCGCTTTTTTCCTATGACGACCTCATCAAAGATGGCGCCCTCGCCCAGCTTTGCGGCTCAATCTACGCGCCGCCGGATTTAGTGGTTCAACTGCCCGATTTCAACCTTAAAGAGGAAGAAATCAATTTCGCCGCCGACGTCAGCATCTGGGCTCAGGGAAAGCTGTATTCCCTGAAAACCTTGGTGCCTTTTGAAGGACTCTGGACTCTTCAAATACGCGATTTGGAAGAACAAGTCTTCTATCAGCGCAAACATTTTTATCTAAAAGGGCAAAACCAGGAATATTGGGATGGCGTTTTGCGGGATGGAAGTTTAATCACACCAGGGGATTACCTCATCGGGTTTTTCCGCGATGAAGACAGCTTTGAATATCAAATCCCAGTTTCATTTGCCGATTTGGAGCCATGACCCAGGATCGCAGTAAACAAGCCGGAATGCTCACCTCGGTGGAGTTCATCCGCTTTGGCTTTAAATCCCTGGCAGGCATTGTTTTAGCAAGGCTGCTCCTGCCTGCCGAATTCGGTTCCTGGCGCCAGCTTTTCCTGATTTACAACACTTTTTCCACACTCCTGCTGCTGGGAATTCCGCAAAGCCTGCTCTATTTTTTGCCGAGATTAAAGCATCAGGATTCCAAAAACGAATTCATCACCCGCGCCGTGAACCTTGTGACCCTGCTGGCTTTCATCTTTGGTCTTGCCATCTTTTTACTGCGTGGCTTCATCGCCAAAACCTTCCACAATCCCCAGCTTTCGCAGCTTTTAATACTTTTCGCGGTCTATCCGCTTTTCATGTTTGTCACCCAGATTTACAGCCAGATTATGCTGGGCTTGAAGCAGCCCGCTAAAACCGCCGCCTTCACGGTATTCAGCGTGGTGGCGGATTTCTTTCTCATTCTTGTCGTTGCCCTCATCAGCAAAAACCTTTATCACATCGTTTTGGGCATGATGATTTCCGCCCTCCTGCAATGGGGCTACGCTCGTTTTAAACTGGCAAAATATAGAACCCGCGTCACTTTCGACCCCGATTTCCACCGCGAAGTATTCCAATATTCCCTGCCTCTGGGCCTGGCATCCATCCTCGGAATGCTCTCTGTGCAACTGGATAAAATGGTGATTTCCGGCTTTTTCAGTCCCGCCCAATACGCCGTGTTTTCCATTGGCGCGATGGAACTGCCCTTCATCTCGATTTTGAATAATTCCGTGAACGCCATCCTGCTGCCCCACATCAGCTCCAATCCGGCAAAAATGAACGAAACCTACCGCGCCGCGGTGCGCAAAAACGCCCTGCTCATCTTCCCCATCACCGCGCTGGGCTTGATTTTCGCGCGTCCGCTCATCAGCCTGCTCTACACCCAAAACTATCTGGCTTCCGTGCCATTTTTCCAAGTTTATCTTGCCATCCTGCCCCTGCGCGTCGCCACCTACGGCATCCTCTTTATGGCGCTCAAAAAAACACGCTATATCCTTTGGAATTCTCTATTTACACTGGGGCTGAACCTGGTTTTGAACCTCATTTTGGTGCAGGTTATCGGCATGATGGGCGCCGCGCTGGCAACCGTGCTTGTAACCTGGCTTTCCACAGTGCTTTATCTGTTTTGGATACAAAATAAACTGGAACTCAAACTCGGAGAACTTTTCCCCTTCCCTGCCCTGATTAAAACCGCTCTGGCAGCGGCTTTGGCGGGTCTGGCGGCTTTGGCGCCGCTGATTATTTTTGGACAGGCATGGATTGTCCAACTGCTTGCCATCGCCGTTTTCCTGCTGGCTTATTTTTGGCTGGGGAAAGCGCTGGGCGCGATTTTGCCTTACGATATCGATTGGGCTAAATCTCTGGTATCCGGAGCCTTAAAGAAGCTTGGTCTGTTTGGAAAAAACGATGCGCAAGCCTGATATTCTGTATATTTCATTTTATTTCCCGCCTCTGGGAGGTGTGGCTTCCATCCGCGGGCTTAAAAACGTGAAATACCTTTCCGAGCTGGGACACCAGGTGGATGTTTTGACCGTGCGTCCCAGATGGATGCGCCATCCCAGGGATTTTGCCCTGCTGGATGAATTACCCGCATTTGTACGGGTTTGGCGCGCCTTTTACCCTGACGCGAATTGGCTTTTTAAGCTGCTCTGGGGCTTGAAACTGGGAAAGCTGGTGGATTTTTTGAACCAGAGACTTTTCAGACCCGGTCCGGAAGCGCTGTGGCTGCCATTCGCGAAGCTGAAATTGAGACGCATCCTGAGGCAAAACCCGGCTCTCAAAATCGCCGTGATTAGCTCCGGGCCGCCTGCGGCACTGTTTTTGGGGCTTTGGCTCAAGGCAAAATATCAAATGCCTTTCATCTGCGATTTTCGCGATGAATGGACCAACAACCCCGAACGTGTGAACATCGATTTTCCCGCCAAAACCCAAAACCGGGACAAAGCCGATGAATCCCGCGTTCTCTCTGCCTGCGCGGGGGTTTCCTACCTCAACGTTTTGATGCGTGATAACTTTTTCCGCCACTACCCATTTTTGAGCCAAAAACCCTCCGCCATCATTCCCAACGGCTTTGATGACAGCGATTTCGAGGCTTTGCCCACCGCCTCCAGCCGCGAGGTTTTCCGCCTCGTTTACAGCGGCAGTTTTTATGACCGCCGCCAACCAGACCCGCTCTGGAAGGAGCTTTTGGCGTCCATTCACGAAAACAAGATTGACCCCGCCAAATTCCGCGTGGATATCATCGGTAAAAACAGCCCCGCTTTTGTGTTGGGGAAATATCAGCATGACCCCATCTTAAAGCAGATTGTATACTTCCATCCCTTTGCGCCATATAAAGATAGCCTGGCGAAGTTAATGCAGGCAAGCGCGCTTTTACTCTACATCCCTTCCGGAGAAAACACCGAATCCGTGCTCACGGGCAAGATTTTCGACTATCTGCGCTCCGAAAAACCGGTTTTGGCAATCGTTCCACCCCAGGGTTTGGCAGCGAATTTGCTCACCGAAGCGGAAACCGGGCTGATTGCGGACTACACCGATTCCGCCGGCATTGCCGCGAACCTGAACAAGCTCTACCAGATGTGGGAAACGGGGAAACTTGCTGAAATACAGGCAGATACCGAATTTATCCAACAATTTTCCCGCCAAAAACTCGCTCTGCGCATGTCGAAGCTGATTGAGGAGGTGCTGCGATGAAAGAAAAAGCCCTGCTGGTTTTGCCCACCCATTCCAGTTTCATGAGTGTGGATGAAAGAATTTTGGGCGAACTCTTTGAATTGAAAACCGTTTATCTGGGGCAGGACATCTCCAAAAAAGCCTATTTGCGCAACATCCTGAAAACCATTTTTAGCCTGGGTTCCACAAGAAAATTCAGCCGCGTTTTCATCTGGTTCGCGGATTACCACGCGGCACCTATCTCGTTGCTTGCCAAAGCTTTGGACATAAAAACCTACATCTTTATCGGCGGCTATGATGCCGTGAAATATCCCGAACTGAAAATGGGGGTTTACTGCTCTTTTTGGCGTGGACTTTCAGCCCGCGTTGCGCTTAAAAACAGCAAGCTGATTATCGCCAACCATAAGGCGCTGCTTTCCTCCTCAAACACATATTACAAGGCTTCCGGCCATCCTGAAGGAATTTATCGGCTCATCCCGGCGCTGGGCAGACCTGCCGCGGTGGTCTTTAACGCGGTTGATACTGTTGATACACCAGACTTTAGCGCTCCGCGTTCGCCCCAAATCCTGACCGTTGGCACCACACCCCGCCTCCAGGATTTTTACAACAAGGGTTTCGACCTTTTGAGTGAAGTGGCAAAACGCCGTCCAGACCTGAATTTCGTGTTCGTTGGCATCCAAAAACGCTGGCAGGAAGCCCTGGAACCCAAATACGGCTTTAACAGCCTGCCAAATGTCAAGATACACGAATATCTGTCCCGCGCAAAGCTTTTGGAATTGATGTCTCAAGGCGCCGTTTACGCTCAGCCTTCCATCAGCGAAGGCATGCCCAACGCCCTCATGGAAGCAATGCTGATGGGCTGTTTTCCCGTGGGTTCAAAGGTTGCCGGCATCCCCACCGTGATTGAAAAACAGGGCATCATCATCCCCCATCGCGATGCCAAACTTCTGGAAAAAGCGCTGGATGAAGCGCTGGCAGCCAATCCCAATCGTCAAGCCATCTCCCAAAGCATTGTGGAAAGATTTTCCCTTCAAAACCGAAAAACCGCCCTGCAAAAACTCCTTTTCCCTTCTCAAGACCCAAAAACCCACCGAGATTAAACCCTCCTGCCCCGCTCTTTATTCCAGCCCCAGAGTAACTTAACATCAACTCGTGGGTATCCCGATTCTTTATCGGGATGCTCCCGGGGCATGTTCGAATAACACATGAGCCAGAATAAAGAGCCAAGCCAT
>JAAYKA010000025.1 GCA_012522635.1 Candidatus Cloacimonadota bacterium | reverse complement strand
TGGTTACGATGCCGTCTTCCAAGGGTTGGCGCATCACTTCCAACACGCCGCGCTTGAATTCGGGCAGTTCATCCAGAAAAAGCACGCCAAAATGAGCCAGGGAAACCTCTCCGGGACGCGGAAAAGTTCCGCCGCCGATGAGTCCGTTTTCAGAGCAGGAATGGTGTGGCGCCCTGAAAGGGCGGGTGGTGAGGATGCCATTGCGGAAGTTTTTAGAAAACCCAGCCACGGAGTGGATTTTGGTGGTTTCCAAAGCCTCGTTGAGGGAAAGTTCGGGCAAAATGGTGGGAATGCGGCGCGCCAGCATGGTTTTTCCTGAGCCGGGAGGGCCGATCATGAGAAGGTTGTGCCCACCCGCGGCGGAGACTTCCAAAGCGCGTTTCACCTGAAATTGGCCTTTCACGTCCCGCATATCCAGCGGAAAATCGTTCAAGACGGAAAAGATTTGTTCTTTATCCACTTGGGCGGGTTTGATGTGGTTTTCGCCGCACAGGTAGGTGACAGCTTCGCGCAGAGTGCCAACGGGAATCACATCCAAACCTTCGATTATGGCTGCTTCGCGCGCGTTTTCTGAGGGCAAAACGAGGGTGGTCAAACCATCCCGTTTCGCAGCCAAAGCCATTGGCAATACGCCTTTTACGGGTCGGAGATCGCCATTTAGGGAAAGCTCGCCAACCAGGGCGGTTTTGCGCAGATATTCCACAGAGAGTTGCCCGATGCTCTGCAGCACAGCGATGGCGATGGGTAAATCCAGCGCGGCGCTGTCTTTTTTGATGTCCGCGGGGGCAAGATTGATGGTGAAGCGCTTGATGGCGGCGTCGAAGCCAGAGTTTTCCAAGGCGGCGAAGATGCGATCCTTGCTTTCTTTAACCGCCGTGCTTGCCATGCCCACAATGCTGGCAAAGAAAACTTGGTTCGCGCTGTCGCATTCCACGGTGAGCTTTTGACCGTCGATGCCAATCGTGGTGTAGGTATTAACGATTCCAACCATTACATTTCCTTAGGGTTTTGGGTACTCTGATTCCGTTTTTATGGGTTTCAGGATTAATAAAACCATTTATGCAAAATGGCTTTGGGTGTCAAACACAATATTTTTGGGAAGGGATATTTGGCTTGATTCAGGGATGGAAAACAACGGCGGAAAGCTGTTTGCGAAAGACTTTCGTGGCACCTGAAGCCCGGGATTCCCATAGAATATAATAGCGTCCACGGGGAGCCGGTTTTCCGTTTGAAAATCTGCCATCCCAAATCAAGGCACCTTCCCCTGGGAGGTTGTTTTGATCCGCCAAAATGTGAACCAGACGCCCGCTTTGATCATAGATTTTGCAATTCACCTTGTTTTGGTCGCTTTCCAGTTTGTAGGAAACGATGATGCTTCCACCCGCGAGAGGGTTGCAAGGGCTTCCGGACACGTTGATGCCATGCGCAAGATCAGGCGGGACAGCGGGTTGGCTGTTCTTACGCCCCGGGGTTGAGCCTGAGGGATCCAGCGAAACGCGCCAGAGTTGGGGATTATCGGTGGCTCGCTCCAAGGATTTTCCCCTGTGGGAAGAGGAACCGACATAGCTCATGGAATCCAGGATATTGTCTTCCCCATCAAGCAGATAAAGGTCATCGCCATCGTTGTTCAAAGCCGCCCAACCCTGGGTGCCGATGATGACATCCTGGGGACAGTCAGGATATTCCAAGGCAAGGAGTTCCGGCTGCGGACAGATGACGAAATATCCGATTTTTGGCGGCAAAGTGAATCTTGCTGTGTTGCCCGCCCTGTCGCGAAACTTGTATTGGCTCCGGATGGGATGAAGCGGGATAAAAATTTCCACCCATTCCTGCAGCCCCTGCTGGGGATAATACATCACTTCATTGAGAGTCAGAAGTCCCACATCATCAGGATTAAGGTGGAAAACAAGGTGGTTGTTTTCTTCGTTCGGGTCGTTCGGAAGTTCCAGCGTGCTGTATATTGCATGGTTTACTCCACTGCTTGAGGGAAAGACGGCCTCAAAATTCAGGGAATCTCCCGGCGGCAGGGAGGGCACACTGTGGGATGCAACAAGAAGACCATCCACATAGATCTGAAGTTCAGCCGGGATGGGAGTTTGCAGGTCCGAAACGTTTTTCACCCACAGTTCAAAATTCCAGCTGTTGTCATCCATCCAAAGCCTGGGATGAAGCAGGGCATAATCCGCTTGCACACGGTTTGGCAGCCCGGGTGTGGGATTTGGTTCGCCGATAAAGTCCAGCGCGCAGTTGTCTGTATCCAAGCCATCCATGCGGCGCGCCAAAGACCATCCCTCCGGCGGATTCGGGGCAAAAGAAACACCCGGATATCCGCTGTCATCTGGAAGCATATTGAGATTGGGCTGGTCATAAAGCACTGTGTCCGTATAAGTTCCATCGGGAGAAACATAG
>JAAYKA010000024.1 GCA_012522635.1 Candidatus Cloacimonadota bacterium | reverse complement strand
TTCGCGGAGGTCGGGAAGGAATATTATTGTGGAATCTTTAGTGAGTATCGGCTTAAATGGCGGGTTGGAGCCTGTTTTTTGGGCTTGAATCAAGCGCGGTTTTATAAAATGCTATTCCCTGAGAGCGCGGACGTAAAAGAATTTGTTTCTTGCTTGGGAACTGAGTTCGAGGCTGGTGGCGGAAGTGGCAGTCAGTTCCGTCCAACCAAGGCTGGCAGGATTGAGCGGGATATCGGATTGGAAAACCTGGTAGGACAGGGCGTTGGGCACAGGGTCCCAGCTCAGAAGAACGCTTTCGGGATGAAGCTGCTGGATGCGGAGAGCGGGTGGAGTAATCACAACTCCCGGTGTTATAACGAGATGAGAGACAATGAGTTCCGCTTCACTGGCGTCTGTGGGAGACAAGCCGCTCATCAGCCAAAGATTGATGTGCAGAAGCATTTCGGGAGATTCGGCAGGGTTATCCGCTCCGGTGTAGTGCCATTGGTCGATGATGAAGCCGTCATCTGAGGCTTCGGAATAGTGCCCGTGCAGGCTTTGAAAGTCGATATAATCCGGCTGCCAATTGAAGGAATGTGAGGTCCAGGAGCCTTGCAAGTCCATTGCAAAGGCGCGGTTATTTCCTTGATGGTAATAGGGTTGGATGCTGTAGCTGCCGCAGGGATAATCGGGGTCTCCCCAGCGTGAGAATTCGATGTCGATTTCGTGGTCGTCATCCTGATAGAGAAAAAGCCCTGCCACCACGTTGGGGTCATAGAGGTCAACCTGGCTTTCCAGCCAGAAAAGATAGTTTCCCCAGCCGGCGGGCGCGAGGGTCCAAACTTCGGCGCAATGCCACAAACCATCAATCTGACGGATTTTCAGGTGAAGCTTGCCATTTTCATCCACCCAAACGCTTTCGGCGGAGTCTGAAAAATGGTTCGGCCCGGGACCGTAATGGCCGGATTTGACCCACCAATCCATACCCGCGAAGCTGATTACACGCCGGTTTGCAGCGCCAAGCGCCACCGAGAGCAACATTAAAACCAGCAGGAGGCAGAAACCTTTGTCCAAAACTCTCATTTTTCGTTCCTTTGAAACAAGGCCGGAGCTTTGAGGGCTCCGGCCACGCTTCGGGCTTTTTGCCCAGTTTATATTGGTTTTGTTTTTATTCCACAGGCAGGAAATTCAGCAGGAAGTTTACCCCCAGGCTGGAGAGGAGGGTTCCAACCAGCACGCAGACCACGATGAGCAGCTTGAAATAGTCCTGCGCCTTCAGCATGCTCACCAGTTCGATATTTCGGGAGAGGTAGGCCGACGCGGCGTAGAATTCTTCACCGATGAGAGTGTAGTCGCAGGTGGTGATGAAGAAGGGAATCTGGGTGATGGCGTCGGAGGCGGCGATTTGGATGGCGCCGGATTGGTTTCCGGTTTCGGTCATCAGCAGGGCTTCTGCGTTGAAATAGCCCATGTAGAAGATGGTTGCCACCTTTTCGCGCACGGTGATTCCATTCACCGCGGCGCTGAACGCGAACTGGGAATCGGAGACGAAATAGATGTCATCAGGGTTGTAGGCGTCGGAGCGGCCGGCTTCGTTGTAGGCAGTGAGAACCATTTCCTGAGCCAGGGGCAGAACAAGGTAGTCCACATGCGGGGAGATGATGCGGATGTCATATTCAGCGGTCTTTTTGGCAACCTGGTTCAGAATCATCATCGCGGAAATGGTGCAAGGGTCACCCAAAGTTCCCCAGCCGGGCACAAACATCACGGGACGTCCCATCTCGGTGGCGCGGCCAATGGCGTTGTCCAACTCTTCCAAACCCGCGATGGGGCGAATGTAGAGGTCAAAGCGGCGGGCACGGTAAAGCGCCACAACCACCATGATGCCCATCACGATGGAGGCAATGAGGGTTGCCCATTTGCTGGTGTCGAACCATTCGTTTTGGGGGTATAGAAATTCGGGTTTTTTGTTGGGGTCGTGGTCTGGCAGGTCTTCCTCATCGCTCCAAACTCCCTGACCATCGGTCACCAGAAGTTTGTAGGCATAAGAGCGGGAGTTTACATCCAATTCTTTACGCATGATTTTGCGCCAGGCGCGGTCGGATTTGGCATCTTTTCCCGCCAGGTAGGAGGGGTTGGAAAGCACGAATTTCTGTTGTGCCAAAAGAGCTTGAAGTTGCTGAGCGGCTTCCTGGGTTTTGGAGCCTTCACCCTGAGCGTCTTTTTTCAAGGCTTTGATTTGGTCGTTCAACTCAGCCATTTCGGTTTCGGTATCTTCTTTGAAGAGGGAAGGTGCAAACATGGCGCCGGTTTCTTCATCGATTGCCACCAGGAAACTGGGGTCCACCAAAATGAGATTGGTTTTAGGGTCAATCGTGATGAGCTGTAGGGTTTCGGAATTGAGGTAGGAAATGGTGTGGTCATAGGACCTGGAAAGCGCGCCAATGCGCATTCCGGGGCTGAAATCGCCGAGACGGTCGCGGCTGAAGATGTCGTAGTAGATATTATTTAACACCTGACCATGATTGCTGAGATCGCCACCCATAAAGCGGCTGGAAGAGCTGTCCCAAGAGACAATCTGGGATACCGCCACATCGGAGAACTTCTTTTCCCCAACCAGGAGGGCGCTGATTTCAACGCGGAAATCCTTGTGAGGGTCCCGGTCTTTGGGGAAATAAACCCAAATGGTTTTATCCGGATGGGTTTCAATCACTTCCTTGAGCAGAGTGTCATCCGTGTCGAAAAAGCGGAAACGCAGTTTGGAAATGCTTTGGTGTCCGTTTTCGGAGATGTCATAGTTCAGGCGCAGCTTGGTGTTGGCTTTATTTTTCCAAGCGGCTTGGGACACAAAGGCGAAAGGTCTGCCAAAAGAGATGATGATATTGTCGCCCTTGTCGTTGGTTTTATCCAAAATCTGATAGTGGGGAAGCTGGGGCAGTTCAGTGCTTTTTGTTTGCACGAGTTCGTGTCCCACAGCGGCATTCTTAAATCCCATGTTGTCCATGTAAGTGATTACCGGGATGTAGTTTGCCAGGTTTGTTTCCGAGGGAATCTGTCCCAAAAGCTCCTGGGGCCCGGCTTTGGCGTAAATCACCTGTCCGCGGTATGGGTTGGGGATTTGCGCGATGGGGATGGAGGCAGCCTGCCAGGAAGCGTGGAAAACCTCGTCCGGTGCGCTGGCATTGGCTTCTTGGTCCGCGTTGAAATTGGGTAATAATGATTTGGGCATCAGCCAGGTTTGCCAAACAACGATGTCCGTTCCGCCCTGAGGTGGAATCCATTCGAAGCGGAATTCGTTTTTATCCGTCAGATATGAGGAATAGAAAATGGCGGTGGAATCCGGACGATTATTTTTAGCTTTGGCGTGCTTCACCTGGGTGGCGGGCAGGTATTTTCCTGTTTCGGTTACGGGAACCACGCAATAGTAATAGGGTTTTTCGTCCTGGAGGCGGGCAACAATCACATCGAAAGAGGAAAGTCTGTAACCGGCAAAAACCTCGTTTTCATCCTTGCCTTTCATCTCAATCCGCTTGGCTTGATTGTAAAATTTATTGCTGGGGATGGAGCCCAAGACCAGGTAATGGGGCAGAATCTGAGCCAAAAACTTCGGGTCGCGGGGGATGGATTTGAAGAGCGTGGTTTTGTCTGCAACCTGCTGTTTTTCGGCTTTCAGCTTAGCGGGAGCTGTTTCAAATTCGATTAGCAGGCCAAAACCTTGATCTGTGTAGTTCAACGAGCCGCCAACCACGCCCACATCGGGGTCCACTTCGATTTTGCTGAGATAAAAGAGGCTGTCCGGGCTGTGGCCACGATAGATGTTATATTGAATCACGCGCTGGGATTTGTCCAGAGGCGTCCATTTCAATTGTATCCCAGCACCTTCGTCGTTTGGAATGTCCTCCACGGTAAACTCTTGGATTTGGGCTACTTTTTTAGCGTCGTTGCCGCATCCGGATAGGAGCAGCAGCGTTGCCAAAGTGGCCAAAATCAGTGCGAATATATTTCTGCGCATCAGAAGGCTCTCAATATTTTATTGGTTTGAAAAAACTAAAGGGGGGAAGCCATGCTGGTCTTCCCCCAAAAGAGGAAATCATCAGAACCAGGCCTGTTTTATGGCCATGAAAACGTCGTTTACCAGGAACTGGATTCGCCCGATTAACAGCGAAATACGCGCCATCACGGTGAGTCCGAAGGAGGCTCCGAAGCCCACCATCATGAACCATTTTCCGATGTCCACAAACTTTCCATAAACCCCGGTGTGGGCCTTGGAAAAGAAGAAATAGAGCAGCACGGCGATGGTTCCGATGAAGATGAGCGCCAGGTTCACACTTTCCAGCGGCACCATGGCTTGGCGCATCTGCACCAGGATGCTGTTGTGCATCGCCAAAGCCACAGAGGCGCCAACTCCCATCATCGAAAAGGCAATGGGATAGCGCGACAGCCAGCTCAGTTTGCGGGAAAAGCGCAGCAGATAGAACATTCCAATGATGCTGGGAATGATGAGAATCCATTCATGCTTCAGGAAAATGGGCTGCACAAAGAAGGGGATGAAGGTGCGTTCGTAAACCAACACCAGCGAATATCCCAGGGAAATTCCCACCAAAAGCTGTTCGGACATCTGATAGAGCGGGTTATCCTTGTAGAGGAACGAGAAGATGCAGAGGGTGAAAAATGCACCCACCAGATTGCTAAAGAGTTCAAAGGTCATGATATGCTCCCTTTATTTCTTGCCTGTGCGGGCGCGTTGTATGAAGTAGCCGATGTTTCCGATCAGGATGAACGCGATAATCATCATGTGGGCAACTGATTGGGCGTTCATGCCGATGCGGGCGACCTTGAATTTATATGGCGTGTTGCGCGTCATACGGTTCAGCGCGCTCCAGGTGCCGGACTCAAAATCGTCCTCTTTCAGCTTGCTGACATCGATTAATATTTTGCCGTCGGATTCTGTTTTAGCCTGGCGAATCTTTGCCTGGTCGGTCAATGATTGTGTGGTGACGAAGCTTTCAAACTCCGCGGAGGTGAATTTGGCTTCGGTTTGGGTGGTAATCTTAATCAAATCCTGAATATCGGATTTTTCCAGAAGGTCTTCGCTGAAGGGGCGGCCTGGCACGTGTTTTTTACCGCTGGCATCCACGTAGGGGATAAGTGGTTGACCCGGTTCACGGTAGGCGGCAAAGACATCCACCAGTTTTTCATATTCAGCGGCGCCCTTGAGGCCTGCCAGCATGCCAATGAATTGGCCGGTTTGCAGATAGGGATATTCATCCGCTGCCATCACAGCAGTGACGCCCACGGCGATGTTTGTGCCAAATTTGGGACGGGCGTAGGCAAGCCAATAACCACCTGCAACCGAGCCGGAGAATTCAATCACCAAGTTCATCTCGGTGTAGTTTGTGATTCCTTTCATGATGGGCAGGTTTTCCACTTTGCGCCCTTCGGCGTCGGTGGGAACCGCGGTGGCGATGTTATCACCCATTCCAATCACGGTGGCCATAATCAGCGAAGCCGGGATATAGCCAAAGTTGCAATAGTCCGTTCCGCTTTTGATGTGGGGATATTCTTCCTTGACTGTGTTGATGGCCATGTCAATGATGGGCGCACCTTGAGGAAGGAAGGACAGAAAAAAGACCTTCACGTTGCGTTCAAAACAGTGGCGGATGATGGCAACCTGCATGGGATAAAGTTCCGACATGGTGGAAGCATCGTGATAGAAGCTCATCAGGATGGCGCGGTCTTCACGTCCCGCGAAGGAATCAATCATTTGATAGACATTTTCCGTGGGCGGCGAGGTGACGTTGTCGGAGTTGTAGGGAAGCATCAGCGGAATGATAATCGCCAGCGCCACAACGATATAAACCCAGCGGCGGTCAAGCTTTTGGATGCGTTCAAACAGGGTGAGTTTTTCTTCCATGATCAATCTCCTCCCAGATACGAGCGTTCAATTCCCAACAGGATTTTCAGGGTGGTGGCAACGCTGCCAAGACCCACGCCCAACATGATGCCACGTTTTGAGGCAAGGTTTGGAACGTCCAAAATCCACTGCGAAATATCAGGCAGATGGCGGCTAATTTTCACGCCGAGGGGAACCTGGGCCAGCATCACGATGATGGCGGCAATCAGCAGCACTGTGGCTTCAGCCGAGCGGGCTCGGAAAGCCTTGTAGGCCGCTGATGCCATGTAAAACGCCAGAAGCGAGAACATCGTGGAACTCATCGGCATTTGCAGGTTTTCAAACAGCCACATGTACAGGCCGCCTTTTTGGGTGCCTCCGATGAACCCGGCCAGTGAGGTGGCAATGAATCCGGCAAAGAAAAAGAAGCTGTATTGCCATTTTGGAGCCTTGCGGCGGATTTTGCCATAGTGCATCATGGAGAGGCTCATCACGCCCAAAAGCATTCCAAAAGGAGCCATGGCACGAGCCCAGGGCAGGTAGAAATCATAGTAGAAAACATCCTGGAGCAATCTGTGGGGCACAAACACCCAAGCCAACCAGATGAACCCTCCAAGGATTACGACCAATAGCGGTATGGTTTTCTTCATTAGGGACCTCTTTTATTTTAAAGGGAAAAATTGCATCAATCCGGTCATCTGGAAGCTGGCCAGAACGGCACCGGCAATAATGAAAACAAGGATCAGGAACTTGAAATAGTCCTGAGCTTTCAGAGTGCCCAAAAGCATGGGCTCGCGGTTCAGGTATGCCGAAGCGGCATAAAGCTCTTCGCCGATGAGAGTGTAGTCGCAGGTGGTGATGAAAAAGGGAATCTGGGTGATGGCGTCTGAGCCGGCAATCTGCACGGCGCCAACCGCGTTTCCGGTTTCCGTCATCAACAGAGCTTCGGCGGCAAAGTAGCCCATGAAAAAGTTTGTGGCCATACGTTCGCGGATCATGATTCCGTTCACGCCTGCCACATAGGCAAACTGCACGGACGTGAGATAGAAAACGTTGTCCTTCTCATAGCTGTCCGGGCGACCCACCGCGTAGTGGGCATCGCGCACGATTTCCTGGGCGATGGGCATCACAATGTAGTCGTAGCAGGGAACAATCAGTTTGGTATCATATTCCGCCGCTTTTTTGGCGACGAGGCTGAGGATGCCCATGGAGGCCAGAGTGGCGACGTCGGAAAGGCTGCCATTGCCCATGCAATACAGCATTGGACGTCCCATTTCTGTGGCACGGCCGATGGCGTTGTCGATTTCCTCCAATCCCGCAATGGGACGCATGTAGAGATCCTTGCCTTTTTTGGCGAGGTTCACAAAAATGACCACCATGGCACCGAAGATAATCACGGCGAAAAGTGAGATTAATTTGTTCCAGTCGAACCAGTTGGAAATGGGCGCGTAATAGACATAATCTTCATTCAAGGTGTCTGGAGCCGCTTCCGTGAAAAGTCCCTTGCCATTGGTGCGGAACATCGTGTAGTTATGTTTGCGCTGTTCCGGTTCGCGCACTGAAGACACAAGCCTCATCAGCGCGCGGCTGCTTTTGGCTTTCAATGCTTGCGCGAACAGCGGATTCTTTTCGTAGGCTTCGATTTTTGCCTGGAGAGCCTCAATCTGTTTTTCGCCAGCTTCAATCTTTGCCGCCAGTGTCAACGCGCCTTCCGGGTTGGGCATGGCGAGGGCTTTTTGGTCCTCAGCCAGTTCTTTTTTCTTATCCTGCAGATCTTTTTTCAGGTTTGAAACGGTGTTTTTGGCTTCATCCAGATAGATGCTGGAGTACAGCAGGCTTTGGCTGTCATTATCCAGGGTGAAATCTATCTGCGAAGGCAGCAGGGCAAGGTCTTGGGCCTTTTCGCCTGACGCGAGTTTGCGGGAAAAACGCTGGCCGTTCATATATGTGAAAAGTGTATTGTCTTTCACGAAGTTGAAGCCCAGCACTGGCTGACCAACTTTTGCGATGTAATTCACCGCCACGTCCAGGTTGTTTTCGTAGGAAGTGTTGGTCTTCACCTGAGTGAAGGAACTGCCACGGTAGCCTTTGCGATACACCACGTTTTGCATGGTGGAAACATCCTGACCGTTCAGGAAAAGCTGACGCGTGGGCATGTAGGCCACCATCACCGGATCTGGCTTCAGATATTGCACCAGTTCATAATTTTCCACCAGGCGTGTCTTTTCATATACGATGCGCCCGTTTTTGGGGTTAATCTTATAGGGCTGGCTGGCAATGGTGATGCGCACCTTCAGACTGTCCTGGGGAAATTTTTGTCCCTTGAGAGAATACTTTTCGGGGATATTCAGGTGGATGATGTTGTCCTGATGAAATTCGTTTATGGTTGCAAATGGTTTGTCTTTTCCGGGTTCATAGAAGTCAAAATAGATGTTTTTCAGCTTTTGGCTGTCGGTTTTGTTAATCTCATAGTTTATCTTCAGTTTGGTGCCCTTGCCATTTACGGCGGAAGTTTTTGTGATGGATACCACAGGCTCCTGCCAAATGACGGAAATGCGGTCACCTTTATCCATCGGTTTGTCTTCCACACGGAAAACCGGGGTTTGGGGCAGGTCGCGGCTGTGAGCCAAAACAGGCTGTGAGGGTTCACTGAATCCTGATTGATTTCTGCCACCATCGGTAAACTGAATCACAAAATGGGAATCTTTCAAACCTTCCCAACTGCGAGCGATGCCCATGGCTTCAAATTGGGCAAACGGCAGGACACAGTTGTTTTTCAAAGCTCCACCGCCCACGGGGCCTCTCGCCACGGAGATGGTGTTTTCCCGGTTGGGGGTTTCCAAATTACCAAGCATCAGGATTTCATATACTTGGATATCGTCGTGGCTGATGGGATATTCCCATTCAAAGCGGAGTTCCTGCAGGTCTTCGATGGCAGCGCAGTAGAGGCCGGGAGAGGCTTCTGGCGGATCATCATCCGGGGTTCCGAACACGGGTTTGGATATGCCAAGATACTGTCCACGCTCGTTCACAGGGACAACCGTGTAATAGTATTTGATCGGTTCAGGGCTTTCACTCCGGCTTTTTAAGGAAGCCAGAATGGTCTGCTGGTTGAATTGAACCCCGGCATAAATGCTTTCATCCTCCGGATTTGCCGATCTTGTTTTCTTGGTTTTGTAATAATAATCTTTGGCATCCATCTGCGTGAAAAGATTGTAACATTCGCTGAGGCGGGCCATGATTTCGGCATCCCGTGGGACGCCCTGATACAAAACACTGCCCTTTGCTCCGCGCTCGTTTTTCAGCTTGCGGGGTGAATCCAGGCTCACCAATGGATTGTAGCCGCTGTCAGAATAGAACATTTCATCCGTGCCAACGCCGGTTTTGACGTTCACCTGCACCGCGGCGAGGAAAAACAATGTGTCTGGATGGACTCCACGATAGACGCGGTATTCCTGAACTCTGCTTTCCTTGGGTAGTGGTTTCCAACTCAGCATCAGGCCGTCGCCGCCGTCACCGCGAATATCTTCAACCTTGAGGTTGCTAACGGTCTGTTTGCCAAGCTTTTTCTGATCCGCACCAGAGGGTCCGCTACAGCCAAAGGCCAGCAGTCCGAGCAGCACGATCAAAGCTAAAGCACGTATGTGCAACTTCATACGCAAACTCCTATACCATTTTAAACATTATTTTCAGTTTACATTGCATCACCTATAAAACGCCATAATTGTCAAATGCTTTTTTTGTCTAAGGCGGATTTGACTTGATTTATACAGATATATTTTCATCTTTTTGACAAAAATCGCCATCGCAAGAGAGATATTTTGACCGATTGGAAAAAGGATTTTGTCCCCTCCAGATGTTTTTATCCGGAAAAAGAAAAACCCCCTCGAAAGGGGGCGTTAAAGGAGGTGGTGGGTGATACTGGATTCGAACCAGTGACCTCTACGATGTGAACGTAGCGCTCTAACCAGCTGAGCTAATCACCCCAAAAGAAAGGGTGGTGGGTGATACTGGATTCGAACCAGTGACCTCTACGATGTCAACGTAGCGCTCTAACCAAACTGAGCTAATCACCCGCATTGGGAAAACCATCCCAAAAAGCTGCCGATTTTTGTCAATCAGTTTTTCTGGTGGGCTGTTTTTTCTTGCTGTTTGAGAGCTGTGAAAACACTGTGACGAATCAAGTTAAATAAACATGTCGGGATGAGTTATCAACAACACGAAATCAGGAACAATTTATTTTTTATCTGGATTAAGCATCAGGATGGTCTCAGTCTGGCATTGGGAACGGATTTTTGGGGTCGCTCTTGCTTGCCTCCTTATGTCTCCCTTATGTTTCAAAGGATAACCATATGCGACATATAGGTTTAAGCACTTGCGGGGTGTTTTACAACAGACTCGTTCTTATATTTATGGAAGCAGTCGAATGATTTGGTCTTTCCGATATTCCCACCGTGTTGTGGCTCTTGTGTAACCAAATAGCTTCCAACGAAGTTCCCATATAGGGCTTGGGATGATAATGAGAAGCTCTTGAGGCATGAATGAGCCAGGCTCAAGGAGGAAAGCGCGATGGCAGCTCAAAGCTTTAAAAGACGGAGCTTTGTGACATTATTGCAGCCTACCCGTCCAAGCGTGTGATTTTCGCCACTCAGCCTGAGATTTATATTTCACGTAATACACCTTCAAATCTGCCTGGGATTTATATTTAACGAATTTCACCGTGAAGTCGGCACTGCTTTTATAGCGCTCGAAAAACCAGATGCAGTCCTTGTTTTTGGCGGCGGAGCGGTATTCATCCACATACACGCAGATGTCGGCTTCGCTTTTATATTGGCAAACCCAGATATTGAGATCGGCCTTGCCGGTGTCCATCACGTAAACAGAACCGGCAAAGGCGCTTACGGCGAACAAGGCAAGCAAAAGGAACAGCAGTTTTTTCATTTTCATCACCTCCTGATTTGGTTTTCTAAGTTTAGAAGGCTTGCTTTATTTGTCAACCAAAAACTGCCCGGAGAGGAAAAACTCACAGCCAAGGGGGTGCCTATATAATGAATACCAAAAATCAGTTGGGGAGATTTTTCTTGACAGAAAAAAGCACTTGGGGCTTGAGTTAATTTTGGCTTCGGATGCGTCGGAGCCATAATTTAGCGTTCATTTGAGAGCCAAGGAGACGATATGACTACTTGCCTGAAGGCTTGTTTTGATTTCTTTGTTTTGGGAACCATTTCCCCAAGTTTTCTGTGCCTGAAAGGGTCGGACTTCAACACTTTTAAATCCCGGTTAAATAAATAGATAAACATAGATTAGGAGACCAAAATGAAATGCCCCGCTTGCAATGCCATCAATCCAGACCACGCCATTTTTTGCAAATCATGCGGAAAAGCGCTGCGCTCGAACTTGCGCACCTGTCCGAATGGCCACGACTACGATGCCAGCTTGCCTGCCTGTCCACATTGCCCGCCGGCTCGTGATAACCTGGGTTTGCAGCCCACCGCCAGAATGGGTGATGACGTGGATAAAACCCGGTTGGATACCTCCAAAGCACGCCTCCAGCCAGGACACGCCGCTCCTTCTGCCCCAGCGGACGACAAAACTGTGATTCTGGGAGCAGAACCCAGCGAGCCTGAAGCTGAATCAGGCTCTGAAGCCAAACCTCGTCCCCAGGCAAATCGGATGCTCACGGGTTGGCTGGTGACCTTCGACATCGATCCCATGGGACGGGATTACAAGCTCTACCAGGGACGCCACATCATCGGTAGCGCGCAAAACTGCGACATTCGGCTGTCCATACCCGGTGTTTCTGCCGAACATGCTGTTCTGCTCTGTCGTAACGGCAAATATATCATCGAAGACAACCTTTCCTCAAACGGTACTTTCGTGAATGGCGAGATGATTGAGGACAAGGTTTATCTGAATGAAAACGATATTATCCGCATCGCCACGGTGGATTTGAAGCTTAAAACGGTTTGAGGTGCATCATGCGTAAACTGCTGACCCTGCTTCTGCTGTTCGCGCCGCTTTGGGCGCAAAATATCAGCATTCATCACCTGCGAACAAACGCGGATGGTTTTCCCAAAGCCGTGCAAAGCACTGTTTTGACGCTGGACGCGGACGACGAACCCCTGCAAAAACTAAACCCGAAAAACTTCAAAATCAATTTTGGCGGCATCGAGGTGGACAGCATTTATAGTGTGAGCACCTTTGAATCTTCCGGGCAGGGGCTTTCCGTTTTGATAAACGTGGACGTTTCCGGTTCGATGGGTGGAAAACCCTTGAACAGCGTGAAAAGCGGTCTGCTTACTTTTATTGATGAAAAACGGCCTCAAGACGAGATCTGCATCATGGCTTTCAGCGAAAAAGCGGAGGTGGTTTGCGATTTTACCACGGATACAGAGCTCTTGCGTAAGAGCATTAATGATCTGAAGGTCAGAAGCGGAGACACATCGCTGTATTACGCCATCCACAAAGGTTTGGACCATCTGGGCTCAAAAAAACCGAAACACGATGGGCGCTACATGATTCTGTTTTCGGACGGAAAAGAAGAAAATCCAGCCGAAGCCTACACCTTGGAAGAAGCCTTAAAAACATCCAGGGCAAAGCATTTGCCCATTTTTACCGTGGGCTACACCAAGGTGGAAAAACAGTTTTTGCAATATATGGAAAGAATTGCCGACGAAACCGGCGGCAGCTATTACCACGCGCCCAGTCCCGAGAGTTTGAACAAACACTTTTCCAAGGTTCAGCGCCAGATATTGGGTTCCTGGATTCTCAACTATCCTGTTTTCAATCTGGCTGGCGATGGCAAGCTTAAAGATTTGAATATCACTCTGCAGGTGGGCGAAAACAGTGCCAGCCTGCATGAACCTGCTCAGGTATTGGTCCCTGTGGAGGAGGCAATCCAACCGGAAGACTTGGATTCCGATGGCAAAAAAGGCTTTCCACTGGGATGGATTTTGGGCGCGGCAGCTTTCTTGCTGATTGTCGTCGGGCTTTTGATATTCCTTTTAAACAGGCAGAAGAAAATTCGCCAGACCGAGGAAAGACGTCGGCTTGAGGAAGCGGAACGACAGCGCCGTGAAAACCAGGAGCGTGTGGAGAGAGAACATCGGCTTGAGGAAGATCGTATCAGGCAGGAGCAAACCCGCCGCGAAGAAGAAACCCGCAGGATTAAGCCTCCGGAGCCAATGGATCGGGAACGCACCGTGATTCTGGACCCCGGCGGCGCTCCGGTGGGTGGTTTTTCCGAACTGGTTTTGAAAGTGGTTTATGGCACAGAGCAGGGTCGCAGTTTTAGAATTGGAAAAGAGGGAGCCAGCATTGGCCGCTCACCCGGAAACACAATCGTGATGAACGACTCAACCGTGTCTTCCCAACACGCGCGCATTTACTGGGCCGACGGACAATTCTTCATTGAAGACCTGGGCTCGATGAATGGGACGCATGTGAGCGGTCAGAAGGTCAGCATCTGCCGTATTGATCCGGAAGCAACATTCAAGCTGGGCTCGAACGAAGGCCGTTTTTATTTGGTCTGAGGTTTTTTATGAAGCCGAACGCGGTAAACAGATTCACGATCAGCAACCTCACCGATGTGGGTATGAAGCGTGAAAGCAACCAGGACTATTACGGAAAATTCAGCGGCGATTTTGGAGAATTGCTTGTTGTTTGCGACGGTATGGGCGGCTACAGCGGTGGCGAGATTGCTTCCCAGGTGGCGGTGGAGACCATCGCGTCCCACTTTCAGAAATTGGGCACGGATTTTCAAGAAAACGACGAACTTCATCAAGCTCTGAACCTGGCTCAACAAAATATCGCCGCCCACGCGCAGCAAAACCCCGACATGTCTGAAATGGGTACCACGGCGGTTATTTTGCTCATCCGCGGAGAACGCTATTGGATTGCCTGGATTGGAGATAGCCGCATCTATCTCCGGCGCGGTGGTCAAATAAAACTGATCACGCGAGACCACTCCTGGGTGCAGGAGATGGTGGATCACGGGATTATCTCGGAAGTGGACGCCCACAACCATCCCCGCAAAAACATCATCACCCGTTCCTTGAGCGCAAAACCGCATCCGGCTGACGTGAAGGGTCCATTCCCGCTTTATCGGGACGACGTATTTCTGCTTTGTTCGGATGGGCTCACAGATTATCTAACTCCGCGTGAACTGGATGGTTATCTTGTATTGGAACCACAGCAGGCATGCCGCGACCTGGTTGACGAAGCCAACCATCGTGGAGGCAAAGACAACATTACCGTGCAGATTCTAAAAGTCAATAGCGGAAAGGTTTACAAGTCCGAAACACCCAGGGGGTCATATAATCTCCTTACCCTGATTTTGGTGTTTTTAACGGTATTTCTGGGTTTGGCGGCTACGCTGAGCTTAATGAACACTTTCCACATCGGAGTTTTCAAGGGAAAACAGTACGTGGCATCGCAAAGTGAGAAGATTGTTACGCCGGAGCCGGATTCGCTTCTCGCTGATACTCTGAGGGTTCCAGAAGTGAAAGAGGACAAAAAGGAAGAGCAAAACGCGCTAAAACCCGAACCAAACAATAAAGATAACTCCGGGGATAAAAAAGACCTTCGAGGAAACCCAAAAAGATGAGAAAATACATCAGCATACTTGCCTTGCTGGCAGCCTTAATATTGTTGGGTGGATGCGACAAAAACGAGATCAACAAGCTGGCTCGTCTGGAGCGAGACAAACTGGAACTTCAAATCCAGGAGCATCTGGGGCAGGATTATTCTATTGAGGAGTTTTTCATTCAAAACGAAGGCTACAGCAATGGCAAACGCAGGTATGAAATGGACTATCAGGCCCGGCTGAACAAACCAGCCCTGGGTTTTGGACCGCAAATTCTGCCGGGGCATTTGACCTTCGAAAAGAGAAACCGCCAATGGCAATGTGTGGCAAATGAGATTGACCTGATCGAACTTTTGAAGCTTCCTCAAGTGGGAGAGACAAGCCAGGAGAGCGATCTTATGGGTCTAATCGAAGGATTGGCCGGCTTGTCCAGCGAATTGGATAAACGATTGCTGGATATGACGGCGCTCAGCATCGAAGAAGAAAATGAGATTGGTGCCGAGCTCCGGCAAAAAATCCTCCGGGAAGTTGGCAAAGGTGGAACCTCAAAATTCGATGTGCAGGGCGTCTTCCGCAAGATTAGAGCCAAATCATCCCGCCGGGACTTGGCTTGGCAGTGCGACGTGACAGCGGATCGTGATTTTAACGCTTTTGCCGTGGCAGGCGGAAAAACCTTTATCAATATGGGGATGTTGAATGCTTTGGACCGTGAAGACGAGCTCGCTTTTGTGATTGCCCACGAAATCGCGCATAACGACCTGAAGCACTGCGTGGAAAAAATACAACACTCCGTGCGGGCTGGGAAGATTAATCCGTTGTTTGGGGAGGTGGTCGGAATTGCCTACAATATCTATAAACACCCTTATTCCCAAGAAATTGAATACGCCGCGGACAAGCGGGGAGTGGAATTGATGACCGCTGCGGGATATTCCAAACAGGGTGCCATTTCCTTTTTCCGCAAGCTCCAAAAATATGAACCCACTGAGGAAAATCCAAATATCCAGGCCATCAACGATTTCATTTCCACCCATCCCACCGCGCAAAAACGAATCGAACGCATCGAGAAGATGTAGTCCTTTTTGGGATTAGTTTTATGAACGAGAAACGTTTCTATTTTCAATTCTACTGGTGGCACAGCCTCCTGATTCTATTGATTTTAGCCTTTGGTTTTCTGCTTTGGGCCAGCACCTGGGATTTTGAACCGGAGGTGGAACCCTCTCTCACGGTGAATCCAGAAAAATTTCTGACGGATCCTGCGAATGTTCTCGCATTTTCTTTGAAAATCACGAACAAGGCTCGGATTGGATATCAGCTTGAACCTTTCGAGGTTTCTCTCATCGGTGGTGAAGCAACCTTGTTGAAATTCAATTGCCAGCAGGGATATTACGTTGAAGCCCGTTCTGAAAATCAGGAAATTCCGTTGACGCTCGAGCTTGGCAGTTTTCGGAACCTTTTGGGGCTGTCGTTGAATAAGCTGAGAGTTGAAACGCAGGTTACTGCACGCAAGTGGGGTTTTAGTAAAACAGTGAAGTATACAAAGGAACTGCCGCTGCCCTCTGGATTGAGGCAGTTAAATGAAGCGAGAGAAAAAGCAGAAAATGCTGTGTCCGAATTGCCGAAGACAAATTGATTCTGACTCTGTTTTCTGTCCATTTTGCGGTAAAAAACCAGCGGACACACCTGTTCAAACCAGAGATTCCTATGTAATCGGTCGTGCTCCCGGCTGCGATATTATTCTGGACAACATCAGGGTGTCCAGAAACCATGCCAAGCTGTTTTTGGAAGGGGGAAATTGGGTTCTGCAGGATCTGGGCAGCCAAAATGGAACTTTTGTAAACGGTAAAAAAATTAGCTCCAAAACGGTCAGCCCGACAGATACCATTGTGATTGCGGGCATTCCGCTCAGTTTGGAAGATGTGCTCAAGGCGCCTCCGCAACATCTTTGGACTCAAAAACTGCGTTTGGTGGCCCAAAATCTCAGCTACCGTGTTCCCGAAAAAACGCTCATCGACGACGTTTCCCTCTGCTTCGAGCCTGGGCAATTTATCGGTTTGGTGGGGCCTTCCGGCTGCGGTAAAACCACGCTCATGTTGATGTTGAATGGTTATTTGCGTCCCAGTCGTGGCATCGTGAGGCTGAACAGCCTTTCCATCCATCATAATCTTGAGGCCTTTAAAGGTCAGATTGGCTACGTTCCCCAAGATGACATTATCCATCGCGAACTTACTGTGGAGGAATCGCTTGCTTACACCAGCCAGCTTCGTTTGGGCGACAGTCTTTCCGAGAGCGAGCGCAAAACCCAGATTGATGGTATCATCAAGGATTTGGAGCTTTCCCAGAGCCGCAATGTCCTGATCGGTTCCGCTGAACGCCGTGGCATCAGTGGAGGTCAGCGTAAACGTGTGAATATGGCTCAGGAACTCATCACAGAACCGCTGCTTTATTATTTGGATGAACCCACCAGTGGCCTGGATCCGCGCACCGACCGTGAAGTGATGAGCCTGCTGAAAGGTTTGGCAGACAAGGGACACATTGTTGTGCTCACCACGCATAAAATTGACAGCACAAATTTTGGCATCTTCAGCCATGTCATTGTTTTGGGTGAGGGTGGAAAACTGGCATATTACGGCAAGGCACAGGAAGCCGCGGCATATTTCAAGGTTGAGCAGCCGGAGCAAATCTTCGATGTTTTGGAACGACGCGACAGCCGCGAATTGCAAAAAGAATATCTGCGCAGCCCACAATTCAAAGATATGGTTATCAGAGGCATGGACCAGATCCCATCTGAGAAGGCAATGCAAAAATCCCGCTTCGTGGTGAGCCCTTTCAGCCAGTTTTTTACCCTGGTAAAACGCACTTTTCTGATCAAGGCGCGGGATTCAATGAGCACGCTCATTCTGCTGATGCAGGCGCCCATTATCGGGCTCTTTCTACTGCTGGTGTTTGCCAACAATCAAACCCAGCAATATCTTCTGGCCATGCACTTTATGGCACTCGTCGCCGCCATCTGGCTGGGTTGTTCCAATTCCGCCCGCGAGATTGTTTGTGAACAGACCATTTTCCAGCGGGAAAACAAGGCGGCGCTTGGATTGGGCGCATATCTGGCATCAAAAGTGACGGTTTTGGGCATACTTTGTGCTGTCCAATGTCTGATTATCACCGCCTTCGCGCAACTTTCCTTTTACGATTCCGGAGTTCTGGGTGTTGGGTTTTTCCCCCACTATCTTGTTCTGTTGCTTACCTCTTTCACGGCGATGCTGATGGGTTTGGTGGTTTCCGCAGTGGCAAAAACCGGAGAAGCTGCCATGGCAATCGTCCCCATCATCCTCATTCCACAGATAGTTTTGGGTGGTTTGATTGTCTATTTCAAGGACTTGGGAGGTTTTGGGCGAATTTTGGCAGCACCAATAATCAGTCGCTGGGCGTATGAGCTCATCCTGCTGGTGGATGGAACTCAAGCCGCGGACGGGGTTTTAGGGTTTAATTTGGACAATATCGGGGTTGATCTCGCTGTGTTGTTTTTCCTGGCTCTAATTTTTGGCGGAATAGCTTACACTTTTTTGAAACGGAAAACCAGTCTGAAATAGCTCCCTGAAGTCAGGCGTGCAACTAGCGTAATATCAATTAGATAGCAACTAAAAATGTCATAAAAGGGTCTTTTTTTCTTGACATTCTCCCACATGCCCTTATCATGGTGCCTAAATTTTTAACTGACTGTTATAAAAGTGTTTGAGTGCCTATTCATGAACGTTCTTCCATTGCTGTTCTCAAAGAGGCACCACACAAGGAGACCTGATGACAAAGACCATGACCCGGGCGAGAAAAGTCGCCTGTTATATGCGAAAAATTATTTCTGGGAGCTTGTTCCTGCTGTTGTTTTCCCTTGTTTTGGATACCTGGCCAGGGAAAACAGAAGCCGCATACAACCCCAGAACCTATGCCGAAGCCACCAAAAGTATGGTTGAAACCAGCCGTCAATATCTGGGACGGCCCTATAAGTTCCGCAATCCTCAGGGTAACATCATGGATTGCAGTGGATTTGTTCAATATATCTACTCGCTTCATGGTGTGAGCATTCCCCGCACTGCCAGCACCCAATACGCCAGTTGCCGCAGCATTTCCCTCAGTGAGGCCCAGCCTGGTGATCTCATGTTTTTCCGCGGCACGAACCTGAGTTCCAACAAGATTGGTCACGTTGCCATGGTGGTTGAAAACAATGGCAATGGCCTAAAAATGATTCACAGCTCTTCCCGCGGGGTTGTGATTGACGATTATTACAATAGTTCCCACTATCTGAGGCGTTTTCTCTATGCCGGTCGCATGCCCCAGTTGGAGGCAAAATATCCCAGTTTTGTGGCCCCCACGCGAAACGTGACCGTGATCGGAGTGGGAGATATCATGTTGGGAACAAACTATCCCTCTGCAAACTATTTGCCTCCCAATGATGGACGCGACTTGCTGAACCCTGTGAAACACATCCTTTCCTCGGCAGACCTCACTTTTGCCAATCTTGAGGGGGTGATTCTCAGTGGAACCGGGGTGCCAAAAAAGTGTTCCAATCCCTCCACCTGTTTTGCTTTTAAAAGCCCCGACCATTATGGTGGCTACCTGCGCGACGCGGGAATCGACCTCGTTAGTTTGGCAAACAACCACGTCGGGGATTTCGGCGCATCGGGTAAAAGCAACACTGTCAAGATGTTGGATGAGCTTGGCATCAAATTTGCCGGGCTGAAAGAATACCCCAGCGTCACGTTTACCAAGGATGATATCCGTTATGGATTCTGCGCTTTTGCACCGAACAACGGAACCATGCAGATCAACGATTACAAGGAAGTAGCCCGCATCGTGAAGGAACTGAAACAAAAAAGCGACATCGTGATTGTGTCCTTCCATGGTGGCGCCGAAGGTTCAGACAAAACCCGTGTGAATGGCAAAACCGAATTTTTCCTGGGTGAAAACAGGGGAAATCCGCATGAATTTGCCCGCGTAGCCATCGATGCAGGTGCGGACATCGTTTTTGGACATGGCCCCCACGTTACCCGGGCAATCGATATTTACAAAGGCCGTTTCATCGCTTACAGCTTGGGAAATTTCTGCACTTATGGACGTTTCAACCTTTCCGGAAATCTTGGTCTCGCGCCCATCATCAAAGTGACGGTTACCGGTACTGGTGAATTTGTGGACGCGCAAATCACATCCATCCGTCAGCCTGGAAAAGGCGGACCCATCCTTGACGATGGACATTCCGCGCTGAAAGAAATCATCAAACTCACCAATTTGGATTTCCCTGAAAGCGAACTGGTGATCAGTCAAGACGGCAGAGTTACCCGCAAGAGCGATGAACCCGCCGTCAGCCAACGTTAAACCATGTTTCTGGATTAAAACCAGATTGACATTCAAAATTAGAGCCGGTATTTCACCGGCTTTTTTCATGTTCAACCCAAAAAACTGGATTTGGTCTTGACAGATGATCGGATGATATTAACGTGAAAACAAAAAAGAGGAAGTTTAAATATGCGTAAGCTGCTCACACTGGCCCTGCTGATGCTTTTACTGGCTTCCTGCGGCCACGCTCAAAAAGGCAATGCAATCGAGAAAAGCCCCACCGGAAGGGAATGTTCGGTTCCCAAATCTGCCACCCGCGGTGAAGACTTCATGAAAGCCTTTTTTGGCAATTACCAGGAATTGATAGGTGTTTCAGCCCTGGATCCTTTCAAACTCGACGATCCTGAGCTTCGCCAATGGACTTTTGGCGGCGCAATCAGCGACCTGCTATATGATTGGCATGATTTGGATGCAAGACACCAGGCGCAATTTGAAGCGATAATTAATAAGATACCCTTCCGCTTTTTGAAGCTTTATCACTTTCCCAACAATCAGATGTTGCTGGTTTTTGAAGCTGGCGCCTGGGATTTTTATTCCAGTTCCTGGGGTGGAAGCGGAGCCCTCATGAGCCACAACCTTGGCATGGCAGCCTTCAAGCTTAAATCCGGAGTTTGGCAGCTCACGGGATACAATCTCAACCTGGGGCGTTTTGGCTCGTATTGCACCACCAGGCTTCAGGACAAGCCAATCAAAATTGGAAAAAACGACTATGCTGTGTTATCTAAAGACGTCGGCTATGGTGTTTTTGGCATTGTGGACGGAAACCCTGTCGTGCTTTTACGCATTCCGCATTTCCGCAGCTTTGGCCACGGCGATCCGGAAGATTTTGATTCAGAAATCGTTTTTGAGCCCTCACGCGGGAATTTTTATGATATAGTTGTTAAAAGCAGCGGCAAAAACTGGGATACGGAAGAAAAACTGAACCATTTTCGTCGCTGGGTTTGGTCTAAACAATTAAATAGATATGAATTGAAGGAATCCCAGGGGAACATTCAAAATATCCTCATAACCCCCAATTCCTGGCTTTTGGATGAAGAAAGCTGACCCACAACTCAGTTGTAAAAAACGATAAAACCGCTTGACCAAACCAAGCACCCCCTTGAAGTGGTATCATGGAAAAAAATAGAGGAAAACTATGGCTGGCGCTTCGCTATCTGAAGGGCCAAGGCCGAGGTTTAATCCATCGTTCTCACTGGCTCACCATTGCCGGGATTACGCTTGGTGTCACGGCTTTGATCTGCGTTGGCGGTGTGATGAATGGTCTGCGTGCCGATATTCGCAGCCGGGTAACCAACACGCTCAGCGAAATCAGGGTCACAGCCAGGGATGGCGAGGCTGTGTCCGAATATGAAAGCCTCGTGGATAGTTTGAGTGTTTTGGGCTACAAGGCGGCGCCAGTGATTCGAAATGAACTGGTGATAAAAAAAGGCGATCAGATTTTTTCCACCCAATGTTTTGGCATCGACCCTGAACGCCATTCCCAGATTAGTGCGGCACTTGGACCCAGAAATGTCACCCCGGATGGCAACGTTTTGGGCATTTTGAGCGGTGGAATTATGGACCCGTTTTTCGAGGAAGGTGGCATCGCACTGGGAACTTCACTTGCCACAAGCATGGGTGTCAAACTCGGCGACGAGATTCAGCTTCTATCCCCAGTTTTCGATGTTCCCACGGCTTTTGGGCTGTTGCCCCGGGTTCGAACCATGCATGTGGCAGCCACCTTCAGCACCGCCATGCCAGAATATGACTATTCTTTCAGTTTTATATCCCTGGAGACCGCAAGCTTTTTCAAAAACTATGACGAACAAGTCGATTATATTGAAGTAAAAACCCCTGATGCCACTGCGCCGGAACCACACACAAAACGCATCAAAAATATCTTTAAAGACTGGCAGGTGGATGATTGGGGCGCTTACGATGCCAGTCTCTACAGCGCCATTCGCTTCGAAAAATACCTCATGTTTGTCATCATGCTTTTTATGTATGTGATTGCCAGCTTCAATCTTACTGGTTCGATGTTGAAAACCATTGCCCAGAAAAGACGTGAACTGGGACTGTTGAAGGCTTTCGGTTATCGGGATGGCGATCTCAGTGATCTTTTTTTGCAGCAAGCCTTGATTCTTTCCAGCCTGGGTATTATCTTGGGACTGGTTATTTCCACCATTTTGCTGCTCATACAGAAACATTTTGGACTGCTTTCGATGGGTATGGGCGAGAGTGGACCCCTGCCCCTGCCTGTTGTTTTCAGTTGGAAGGATTATCTTAGCGTGGTGTTGGCTTCTTTTGCCATCACCTTTGTCAGCGTGTTGCTGCCTCTGCGCAGGCTGCACCGGATCAACCCCATCGAGCTGATCCGTCAAACCACATAAAGGAAGGAAAAAATGGATAAAAAAGACCTTTATCTCATGGCATTGACCCAGGAGATTCGCTCCCAGAGGCTATATACTGCCTTGTCAAAAAGTTTTAAAAACCCCGAAAACAGCGCTTTTTTCCGCGAATTGGTACAACTGGAGGAAGCCCATGAAGCAAAGCTGCGCCAAAGCTTTGGTCATGAATTCCCAGACGCTCAACCCGAGCCCAGCGCCATTCAAGATAAAGATTTGCAAAACCTTGATCTTAACGATCCTGTCGCGCTTTTGGAATATGCCGCGCAGCGTGAGACCGATGCCCAGAATCATTATCTGAGCTTTGCCGAACAGGTTTCAGACCCCGAGGTGAAAGAAATGCTTTTGGAGCTTGCCGAGGAAGAAGACAAACACCGCAACCTGCTCCTGGCGGAGGTGCAGCGCATTCAAGGAGCCTTGGCTTGGTTTGACCCCAGCGAGCTGGCAGGCTACATGGCTTTTTGAGTCTTTTTGTGAAAGACGAGCAAACCGATTTTCTTAACTCCGGCGAAAACGGAGAGCGCGACGCTCCTCTGGCTGAACGCTTGCGTCCCAAAAGTTTGGACGAACTGCGTGGGCAGGAGAAGCTGGTGGCTCAAAATTCTCTCCTGCGCCAAATGGTGGAAACCGGAGAATATCATTCTTTCATACTTTGGGGGCCACCCGGAACAGGAAAAACCACCATTGCCCGTGTGATTGAACGCCTTTCAGGGCATCGATTTGTGCAATTCAGCGCGGTGCTTTCCGGAATTGGCGATGTGCGCGCTGTGATGAAGGATGCCGAATATGTTCATCGCCGCAACAACGAGCGCACCATCATCTTCATCGACGAAATCCATCGCTTCAACAAATCCCAACAGGACGCGTTTTTACCCTTTGTGGAGAGCGGCGCCGTTATTCTTATCGGTGCCACCACGGAAAACCCTTCTTTTGAAGTAATCCCCGCTCTGCTCTCACGCTGTCACGTTTTTGTGTTGGAAATGCTTTCCGAGAAAGACCTCCAGGAAATATTGGCTAAAGGTATGAGCGAATTAGGTTTGGAGGAAGACGACGAGGTTTTGGGCTGGCTTGCCCAGCAAAGTGGTGGTGACGCTCGCCGCGCTCTGAACCAGCTCGAGCTGCTGGAACCTTGGTTGAGGGAGAATCCACATCCCCAAGTTAAGGAATTGGCAGCGGTTTTGGAAAAGAAAACTTTATTCTACGACAAAAACCGCGAAGAGCATTACAACCTGATCTCGGCACTCCATAAATCGCTGCGTGGTTCCGACCCTCAAGCGGGTTTATATTGGCTGGCACGAATGTTGGAAGCGGGTGAAGACCCACGCTACATCGTGCGCCGGCTCATCCGTTTCGCCTCTGAAGACATCGGTTTGGCAGATCCCAACGCGCTTCTTCAAGCTGCCGCCGCCAAAGAAGCGCTCACATTTTTGGGCATGCCGGAGGCCAACACCGCTTTGGCACAATTGGTTGTTTATCTTGCCACCGCCCCCAAAAGCAACGCGCTTTACAAGGCTTACGGTCTTGCCGCGGAAGATGCCCACAAAACCAGCCATTTTGGCGTGCCTCTGCACATTCGTAACGCGCCCACAAAGCTGATGGAAGAACTGGATTATGGCAAAGGCTATGAATATGACCACGACCACGAACATGGCTATGCCTACCAGAAATATTTTCCGGAGCAGATGGAAGAGAAAAGCTATTATGTGCCCGGGGAATTCGGTTTTGAAAAGGAAATCGCCAAGCGCATCCAGTGGTGGTTGAAATTGCGCCGCGAAAAAGAGGGTTAAGACGCCTCAGCTTACCTGGGTGCGTAAAGTTTCATCGCCACACTGAAATAGACGACTAAAGCCAAAACGTCCACAATCGTAGTGATGACAGGAGCCGCCATGATGGCGGGGTCCAGCTTGAATTTCCGCGCGATGAGAGGCAATGTGCCGCCAACGATATTTGCGATCATCACTGTGAAAAACATGGCAATCGAAACCGAGAGTCCCAACATCAGATCATGATGAAAAATCCAAATCCGCACCAGATTCACAACCGAAAGCCCCAGTCCGACCAGTAAACTCACCCGTATTTCTTTGAACAGCACCTCGAAAAAATCCTTGATGGTGATTTCGCCCAGCGCCATACCGCGAATCACCAGGGTGGCGGATTGCGAGCCGGCGTTTCCGCCAGTATCCATCAACATTGGTATGAACGCCACCAGGATAAGCATACCATCCATCGCCAATGCACTTTCATAGCGCTGGATAACAATACCTGTGAAAGTGGCGGAAATCATCAAAAACAGCAGCCAAAATATGCGCTTGCGTGCCAGGCTGCCCACCGTGCTGTCCAAGTATTCCGTTTCACTGTGGGAAAGCGCGCTCATGCGCTCAAAGTCTTCCGTGCTTTCATCCACCACCACATCCAAAACGTCGTCCGCGGTGATTATTCCCAGCATTTTACGCTCTGCATCAACCACAGGAATGGCTGAAAACCCGTATTTGCGGAAAAGCTGGGCAACATCTTCCTGGTCCATATCGGTGGGAACGCTCACCACATTTGGATTCACCAGCTCAGTCAGCGGCACGTTGAATTCACTCATCACGATATCACGCAGGGAAACAACGCCTTTCAGCCTGTCGTCTGGATCCAGCATATAGAGGTAGTTGATGGTTTCGGCATCCTCACCGTTCTTTTGCAGGTATTCCAATGTATCTTTCACCGTCATTTGGGCATTCACGGGGACGAATTCCGTGGCCATGATTCCACCGGCGGTTTCGGAATCATAGCTCATCAACTGTTTGATTTCCTGCGCTTTTTCGTCATCCAAAATGGAGATCAGCTCGTCAACTTCATCGTCGTCGATGTGTTCCATCATATCGGCAATTTCGTCTGAAGCCATTTCCGAGATGATGTCTTTTTTCTGATCGGTGGGGAAAAGACCCAGCAATTCACCCTTATCTTCTTCCTCGGCTTCCTCCAGGATACCCGCCAAAATATCGGTGGGAATTCGAACCAGGAGGTGGAAGGGATCGCCCTCATAATCTTCCAGGGCATCCAAAATATCAGCGGGATGGATGTATTCCAGTGCCTCTTTCAAGGCGGCTGGGCTGGTGGTTTCCAAAAACTCAATCAATTCTTTTCCAGTCAGTTGCTTATGCATTCTTTCCTCCCGCTCTTTTTGATTCAATCACACAGTTTCTGAATGCCTGACCTGTCAAGCAAATTATTCCAAAGCCAGGCGAGGACTTGATGTAATGAGGTTGCGAAACGACACCCGAGAAAATATCCTATAAAGAATGTGGAACAAAAAGCTGTAGAAGCCTCCATATATAGAACGAGTCTGTTGCAAATCATTGAACTTGACCCTAAACTTTTGTGTCGCTTATGGTTACTTTTGAAACATAAGGAAGACATAAGGGGGCAAGCAGGCAACCCCAAAATTTGTCTGATGAACGCGATACTTTCCACCAGCTTCAACTATCTGAGTTGCAATGTTTTCGCTGTGGGGATGTTCAAGACTGCCAACATTACAGAATTGAATGTAAACTCATGCGATTCTTTTTTTGTGGATCGAAAGATTTTACTTGACTATTCAACCGATTGGTACAGATTGGTCGAAGAATCGAAAATGACCTTTCCAAAAAGGTCTTTATACTTTATCACAAGTAAGTTTTAAGCAAAGAGAGGTGGATAGATGAACTCTGCTAAAGACAAGAGAAAAGAACGTATATTGGAAGTTTCCATAGAGCATTTCACGCGCTGGGGCTACAATAAAACCTCGATGGAAGAGGTGGCCCGGGGCGCGCGAATTGCCAAAGCGACCATATACTACTATTTTCCGAGTAAAGAGCAGCTTTTCATAGCTGCAATACGTACAAAAGCGGAGGAGCTTTTTATAAAGTTGGAAGAAGAAATTAGCTCAGCAAACAATTTTGAAGACAAGTTTTCCAGCTTTCTACGTTTGCCAATGATCTATATATTTGAAAATATGCCCATCCTGATCGAGGCGATGCATCAGAACCCATTCGACGGCTTTGAGAGCCTGGATCAAATTCGCAACGAATACCGCGACCGCATGGGCATGCTTTTATCTGGGATCATCGTGAGCGGGAAAAAGGAAGGTTTGGTGAACGATTGGGTGAATCCACAGCAATTCAGCTTGATGTTCCACGAATGGTTTATGTTGGGGGACAACTGGATTGACCTTGACGACAAAGACAAGATCATCCGTCGCATCGAACGCGACCATGATCTCATTGTGAGGCTGATGCTATTTGGAATCATCAAGCCAGCCCGCAAGGAATCTCTATTTAATGAAAACAAAAAAGAGGAATAGGCCATGAAACGTATCTTTTTTGCACTTATAACGCTTATCTGGGCGCTTGGCCTGTCTGCCATCGGACTCCAGGAAAGTGTTACTATTGCCCTGGACCAAAACAGCTCTCTGTTGATGGCGCGCGAGGAAGTGGCAATCGCAGATCAAAGCCGTGCCCAGGTTCAGGGCGGCTTGTATCCCCAGCTCACACTGCAGGGAAAATATAGCCTGGCTCGCACACATCTGCCAAAAGCCGTGCAACTGCCTCCGGTGAATATTGGCGGCTACCTGAACCCTGAAACCTCCACTGACAACGACTATTTGTTGGCTGCCGCAATTTCGGGCATTGCGAACAATTTGATCCCAAGTTCTCCGATGGACGAAGGTTCACTTGCGGCATCGCTGCAATTGGATCAGGTGCTTTTTGCGGGCGGAAGGCTCGCCAATGGGATGAAAGCCACCGAGCGCTACCGTGAAATCACACGCCTGAACCTGCAAATGAAGGAACAGGATGTGGTGCTTCAAACCGAAAAGCTCTTCTATTCCTGTCTGTTGACGGAAAAGGTGATCGCTGTGCAAGAGGAGGCCTTGGGTCTCGCGCGGCGACATTTGGTTCGAGTGGAAGCCTTTTATCGTGAAGGAATGGTGTCTGAATTCGACCTTTTGCGCGCGCGTTTGGAAGTTGCCAAGCTGGAACCTCAGCTTTTGGAAGCGCAAGGTAATTATGATTTGGCTTTGGCTGCTTTTCGCACTCATCTGGGTCGAGCGGATGAAGATTTGACCCCCGAAGGTGAATTCGAAATGCCTCAGACTCTACAAATCAGCTTGGACGAAGCTTTGACTTTGGGAACGCAAAACAGAGCGGAGCTTGCCATGGCTTCCATGGCTTCTGAGGTGAAAGAACTGCAGTGGAAGGTGGAAAAAGGCGCCCTGATGCCAAGCGTGGGTCTTCAAGCCAGCGCGGCACTCTATACGAAAGCGGAAGAATTTGCCATCCATAAGGACGATTTTGGCACCAACTTCAGCATTGGCCTGGGATTTTCCATTCCCATTTTCGACGGAATGCAAAGCTTGGCAAAAGTTCGGGCAGCAAAACACGACTATATGCTTTCGCGGCTGCAGCAACAGGATTTTGAATCTCTGATCCGGCTGCAGATCACTCAGGATTATAAAAAATTGAATAACGCCCTTCAAAACCACAACGTACAAGAGAAAAATATCGAAATCGCGGAGCGAGGCTTGGAATTGGCTCGCGTCCGCTATGAAAGTCAGACGGGAATACAGTTGGAGGTGTTCGACGCTCAAACCACCCTGTCTGCCATTAAAATGCAATATTACCACTCGATCTATGAAGTGATTTCCGCCACTCGCGAACTTCAAAGATCGCTGGGGCTCACTCTATACAACGGAGACAGATCATGAAAAAAACAGCCATTATCACCATAATCTGCCTGGGTTTGCTCCTGGGCGCCTGCGGCAAAAAAGGCCAGCAGGGTAAAAGCATGGAACAAATTCAAAAAGAAGAGGGAATCCCGGTGCGCGTAGTCACCGTGACCGAAGACAGTATCAGTGAAGAGTTGACCTACAATGCGGTCCTGGGTGGCAGTTCCGATTCCTACGGCATATCCATGCTGGCAGATGTTGTGGCAGGGGTGCATGCCAAGGTGGGGGACAGAGTCTCCGCCGGACAGGTGATTGTATCCTTTCCCAGAACCACGCCCTCCGCGCAATTCGAACAGGCATCCACAGGCTTCAATGCCGCCCGCCAGGCTTATGAAAGAATGAAAAAACTGCACGAAGAAGGCGCGATTTCGCAACAGGATTTGGACAATGTGGAAACCCAATACAAACTTGCCAAAGCAAATATGGAATCCAGCCGCAAATTGATTAATGTGACCGCGCCTCTTAGCGGAGTTTTAACCAGTGTGGCAGTCGCGCCAGGGGAGATGAGCAATCCCGGGCAAATCCTGTTCCAAGTTTCGGCACCCGCGGGCTACAAGGCAAAATTCAACGTTCCAGACAAAGTGGCGCGAAACCTCAGGGTTGGAACCCCTGCCACGGCAACGGTTGGTGATCTCAGCCTCGAAGGCAGGGTCAGCAAGGTTTCCCTGGCTTTGGACCCTCAAACGCAGGGTGTGCCAGTTGAAGTCAGTTTTCCCGCCGGAGGTCAGCGCGTGAGCTATGGTGTCACAGCCCGGGTTAAGTTGCAAACCCAATCCCGGACTGGTGTCATTGTTGTCAATCGTGAACAAATCGTGCTCGAAAACGGCAAGAAATTTGTTTGGGTGGTTGAAAAAGGCCATGCCATCAAACGTGAAATCGAAACGGGAATGGACAACCAAGTTCGCTTTGAAGTAATTTCCGGTTTGGAGCCTGGAGATATTCTCATCACGGAAGGGATCAGCCTGCTTTCGGATAACGACCTCATCAAAGTGATAGAATAAGGACGCCGCCATGTTTCTCTCAGATTTATCGATAAAACGACCCATCCTGGTGTCGATGGTGCTGTTGGTGTTCATCGTGTTCGGCGCTCTTGCCTATTTTGTTTTGCCGCTGAACCTGATGCCAGACATCAACTTACCCTTCGTTATCATCCAAACTGTGTATCCCGGGGCGGGACCTTCCGAGGTCGAAACCCAGGTCACAAAAAGGATTGAAGATGCCCTCGCCACCGTTAGCTTGGTGGATTACACCCAATCTTATTCGATGGAGAATGCCAGCGTGGTCCTGGTTGCTTTCAAAACCAAAAAGAACGTGGATATAGCCAACCAGGAAGTGAAAGACAAGGTGGATGCCATCCTGCGTGATTTGCCAGAACAGGTGGAAAAGCCTGTGGTGATGAAGCTTAATATGAATACCCGACCATTTATGGACATCATTTTGAGCGGAAAACTGGATGCGCGCGAGTTGCACGAACTGGCGGATACCAAACTGAAGGACCGCTTTGGCCAAATCCCCGGGGTGGGCGAAGTTACCATCACCGGTGGAGCAAAGCGACAGATTGATGTAACCCTCAAAGACCAAGTTGTTTATGAGAATAGGCTGTCCATGACGCAACTGCTTCAAATCTTGGCAGCCCAAAACCTGGATATGCCGGCGGGAAACCTCAAACGTGGAACCCAAGAATATTCTGTGCGCCTGAAAGGTCAATATCAGGGGCTGGATGAGATTGCGGACGCGGATATTCCCACGGCTTATGGAGTTAAAAAGCTGCGCGACCTGGCGGATATCACAGACAGTTCTGAAGAAGTGCGCTCCAGGGCCATCTTCCATAATATGGACGATAAGGTCTTGCAGGACAACGTGGTGCGCATTTCCTTGACCAACGCTTCAGATGGAAACGTGGTCGATATCTCCAAGGAAGTGAAAAAAATCCTGCCTGAGATCCAGGCCGATCTGCCCGAAGGGGTGAGCCTGGACATCGTGCAGGACGGCTCCACCTTCATCCGCGGCACCGTGGAAGATACATTTGTGAATATTGGCTTGGGAATACTTTTGACAGGCTTGGTGTTGTTGCTGTTTTTGCATGATTGGCGTTCCACCTTCATCGTGGCTCTTTCCATGCCCATTGCCATCATTTCCACCTTCGTGTTCCTGCAGGTTGCTGGCTATAGCTTTAACCTGCTCACTTTGATCGGGATTTCGGTTTCAGTTGGAATTCTGGTAACAAACTCAGTGGTTGTGATAGAAAACATCTTCCGTCATAAATCTCTGGGTTTGAACAATCGGGATGCTGCAGCGAAAGGCGCGTCCGAGATCGCCGTGGCTGTTTTGGCAAGCACACTCACAAACGTTGTCGTGTTTTTGCCAATCGCATCCATGAGCAGCTTGGCAGGCCAGTTTTTCCGCGAATTCGCGCTCACAGTCACCTTTGCCACCATGATGTCTTTGTTGACGGCTTTCACAGTCACACCCATGCTGGCTGCCCGCATTTTGCCGGAGAAGCCCAAGCCAAACCGCTTCGGTGAGAAGTTCGACAATATCTTCAATAAATTCGCCACCTGGTACAGAAAGTTTCTGGGCGGCGTGCTCAGCAGTAAAAAACGCAGCCGTACCATCATTTTTGTCACCCTGGGCATCCTGGTTGCCAGCCTGGCCCTCATCCCGGTGGTGGGTTTGGAGTTCATTCCGGAAATGGACCAGGGTGAAATGTCCATCACAGTGGAACTTCCGCAGGGTTATAACATCGAGCAGACAGCCCAAACTCTCACCGAGATCCACAAACGCCTGGAAAAACACAAGGAGATCGACCATGTGATTACAAACCTGGGATCCTCAGGCACGATGAGCACCGGTACAAACCTGGCTTCCAGCACCATCAAGCTGGTGGACACAAAACACCGCAAGCTCAATTCCAGACAGGTGGCAGACTTGGTGACCCGCGATCTGGCAGATATCCCGAACGCGCTGATTAAGGTTAGCGCGGTCAGCTCCGGTTTTGGAGAAGCCACCGGCTTGGAATTCTATCTGCAGGGACAGGATAATGCCCGCCTGGAGCAGCTGAAACACAAGGTGACCGCACTGATTAAAGACACGCCCGGCCTCATCAATCTGGATACCAGCACCCGGGGTGGCAGGGCTGATATCACCATCAGACCAAAACGCGCTGAAATGGCTGCGGTGAATGCCACCACCTATGAACTGGCGCTCGCTGTGCGCGGAGCCATCGAAGGCTTGGTTTCCACGCAATATCATGAAGGCGACAATCAATATGACATCAAGCTTTCATTGGAAGATGAATCCGTGGATTCTCCTGAAAAGCTTGAAAACCTGAGCGTTACCATCAACTGGCAGCCTTATCCGCTCTCCCAGCTTGCCGATATTACTTTCGAAGAAGGCACAAACATCATCACCCATCGCGACCGTCATAAAACGGTGGTTTTCACAGCTGACGTGGCAGAAGGCGCGCGCATGGGCGACGTGATGAAGAGTGTAAATAAACGCCTGGACGGATTGGAATTGCCCAAGGGTTATGGCATCATCTGGGGCGGAAACGCCGAAATGATGACCGACATGATTTCCGAAATGATAAAAACCTTGATTTTGGCGGTGTTGCTCACCTATATGCTGCTGGCGGCAATTTTGGAAAACTTGCTGCAGCCCTTGCTGATTCTGGGGACGGTGCCGCTGGCCATCATCGGGGTCATTTTGTCGCTCCTGATAACTGGACAGACCTTCAACCTGGTATCACTGATGAGCATTGTGATGCTGGTTGGAATTGTGGTGAACAACGCCATTTTGATGTTGGATCATGCAAACGGTCGCCGCAAGGAAGGAGCCGACATCCGGGAAGCCCTGATGGAAGCGGGTGAAGTGAAGCTTAAACCCATCATCATGAGCACCTTGGCCATCGCCATTGGCATGCTGCCCATGGCTTTGGGAATCGGTCCCGCTGGTCTTGAACTGCGCAAATCCATGGGTATCGTGATGATTGGCGGACTAATCGTCTCCGCGTTTTTGACCCTGGTGATTATCCCCGCGTTCTACTACCTTGCCATAAAACAGCAGAAAACGAAAGTTGAGGTGGTTCCAGACGGCAATGTTTAGACCCACATAAAAGTCATGTAAACAAAAAAGAGGGCGCGAAGCCCTCTTTTTGTTTTGTTAATAGTGTATCTTAGAACAACACATAGCTGAAGCCAAGCCCCAGCACTTCACGCCACTGGATGTCCGGACTCTGTTCTTTTTCGTAAATCAGATCCAGGTTCAGATTCATGCTCAACAGCTTCCAAAGCTTGAAGCTCAGCATGTTTTCCCACTTCACATCCAGCGCTTTCCAGTTGTCAAAGCCTTCCACTTTGTCGGATTTGAACAAAGCTTGGTAGGCAGTGAGTTTTGAATTATAGCTGGCATTCATCGCGCTGATAATCTGTTTGTATTCCACAATCCCTTCCACACCGCCATCGATGGGAAGTTTGTCGTTACGACGATTCCAGGTTTCACGCACAGCACCACCAACGCGCACGTTCAGCTTGCTTTTATCTGTGTTCAAAATGCTGCGCATGATACCAGCACTTTCCGTAAAAACGATGGGGTTCACTATATAGGTGTCCTGTCCGGTTTGTTGATCCAAAAACTGAGAATCCATGCGCAGTGACACGTATGGGTCCACAAAAGATTTCAGGGTGAATTGCAGCAGTGACTCGTATGCAATCTGGTCGGTGGATTTCTGGGGTTTATCCCATTCCAAGTTGCCGGCTGCATCTCTCTTCTGCATATGCGTTTGCCCAAAAGCCAGCTTCAGGCTGTTTTTGTTGTTGAGCCATTCTTTCACTTGTTTTTGAGCCACGGTATTCGAGGTGGCGGTCCAGGTGATGTTGCTCAGTTCACTGCCATGCCAGTTATCACTAAATTGGCTCTGCGTAAGGTTCACCAGAATATCGGAATCGATGTCCCAGCCTTTGGCTGCCAGAATGCTCAAGCTCATCAGAGCCATGATAATCAGTATCAATTTGGGGGATTTCACGTTTATTATTCTCCTTTTTTAAGCCCAAATACCGGCTTCGGTGAGGGCTTTTTTCAAATTTTCCAAAAGGTCGGACTGCACGGCGCCCATTTCAGGGTTGTTCACGTGAACTGCCAAACCATACTTGATTTCGCCGGCGTTGGCGTCTTCTATCGCGATTGACGGCGCGGGATCTCTCAGGATGCGGCTTTCGGCATTCACCACGCCCATAATCACATCGCGGCCCTTGCTGAGATCAACCGTTCCCGGCACAACCAGGCTCAGTTCAATCTTGCGGGTGGGCATGGCGCTGAAGTTTGTGATGGCGCCACCGGAAATGGCACTGTTGGGAACGATAATCTTTTTGTTGTCGCTGGTTAAAATGGTGGTGCTGAGGATTCCAATATCTTCCACCAATCCGGTTTGACCGCCAGCATTAACTGTGTCGCCCAATTTGAAGGGGCGCAAGCCGATAAGCATCACGCCGGAAGCCAGGTTGCTCAGTGAACCCTGCATCGCCACACCAATGGCCAGAACCGCGGCGCTGACAATCATCATGAAGGATGAAGTCTTCACGCCTATGACGTTCAGCGCACTCAAAACAATAATCAAAAGCAGGATGGCATACAACACATTACCCAAAAAATTTGCCAGGGTCTTATCCGCCTTCCTTTTAATCATGAACCCGCTGATACCCTTGCTGATGGCTTTGGCAATGGCGTTTCCAATGATGAATATCAGAATCGCGATGGCCAGCTTGATGCCAAAATTGGCAAGCTTGCCGGGCATCTTCAGCCAATTAATGTTCAAAAAATCGATTTTAGGCATTTTTTTCTCCTCGTTTTAAGGTTGCACATTATTTTCATTTTATACTGCCAATATAAACCGGAACCTGGTCTTTGCCAAGATATATTTGGATGAAATGTGACAGTTTTGTTCGAATATGGGTCTGAAATCCGTTTATACGGATTCTTTCTTGACAGCGCGCGTTCCCCATAATCTTTGTTGTTTATATGAAACACACAGATGAAAACCTACCCGAACCAGAACAAGACCTGCTTCACATTCGCATAAAAAAGTTGTTTTATGAAGACTTGGAACTTGTCTCAAATATCGATTTAAAGGTGTCTCAGGGCGAAAAGATTTTGCTGACCGGCAGCACTGGCAGCGGCAAAAGTTCCTTGCTCAACACCCTGAATTTGATGAACCAGAGCTATGAGGGCGAAGTCCTCTTTTTGGGAAAACCCGTCACAGAATACACGCCTGAGATCCTGCGCAGCCAAATTGTGATGGTGATGCAGGAACCCTGGCTGGGAGAAGGCAGCGTGAGCGAAGTGCTGGATGAAGCGCTTTCTTTTTGTGCCAATCGCAAACGTCAGAGCCAGGCTCAAAAACACCTCATCGTCGAGCTTTTTAAGACGTTTCAACTGCCCGAGGATTATCTTTTGAAAAAAGCGGAACAGCTTTCAGGAGGGGAAAAACAAAGGGTGGCGCTGATTCGCGCCATGATGCTTCAACCCCAGATTTTGCTTTTGGACGAGGTTTCTTCCGCCTTGGATCAAACCACCTCCGGCATCATTTCGGATTTTATTTTCGGAGTCTGCGGCAGCACGGTGATTGCCATTTCCCACGATCCACTCTGGCAAAGCCGCTGGCAGCGCAGATGGCGGATTCAGGATGGCAGAATTCACGATAATGGAGGCAATTGACATGGATATCAGCTATTGGGGACTCTTCTTTTCGATGTTGCTTCTGCTTTTTCCGCTGGCCATCTTTCATCAATTGAAGCTGAAACTCACCAAACAGCTTCTCACCGCCTTCGGGCGCATGATTGCGCAGCTTGCTCTCATCGGGATTTGGCTGCAACTGCTTTTTGAAAAAGACAATGTTTGGCTCACCCTCTTTTGGGTGCTCATCATGCTCAGCAACGCGGTCATCACCCTGCGCGGCAGGATTAAATTCCAGCGGCGCATCCTGGTCTCCATCTTTTTTATGGCGCTGGGAGTGGCTTCCTTGATTGTGATGCCCTGGCTGCTTTTTGTGGTGATTCGTCCCCAGCCTTTTTTCGCCGCCACCATCGTTATTCCCATCTACGGCATGGTTTTAGGTAACACCATGAACAGTTGCGCCCTGGCGATGGAACGTTTTGAAGGAAAGCTCAGCGACAACTGGAAAGCCTATTACACTCGCATCAGCCTGGGAGCCAGCCACTGGGAAGCCGCTTTGCCCGCCTTCCAGCAGGCCATGCATATTTCACTCTTGCCCAGGCTTTTATCGATTGCCTCCATGGGCGTGGTGAGCCTGCCCGGAATGATGTCGGGTCAAATTTTGGGTGGAGCTTCGGCTTTGGTGGCCATAAAATATCAAATGATGATCATGGCGGCGATTTTCAGCTCGGTTAGCATCGCGGACTATCTGGCTATCCGGCTGTATCTTAAACGTCGTTTCGATCAATTTTATCTGCCCAGGGCGGAGCCGAAAAAAAAGCCTCGTGCCGGGGCTAAAATGTCCGCGCAGACTGGATAAACCTGCCGTTTTCGGTATCGCCCCCTTATGTCTTCCTTATGTTGCAAAAGCAAACTTAAGCGACACATAGACTTAGGGCTTAGATAACCCGTTTTCAGCAGACTCGTTCCATATATGGGAGCCTTGTGTTGATTTCAAAACACACAGCTTCATCCGGGATAAATTGAATGAATGGCGGGGACAAACTCTGATATCAGGTCGAGCCCTTTGGGAAACGAGATTTTTCTTGACATAGAATCACCCCGACAAAAATGGATGAGTTATGCTGGAAACGTTTGCGTTTGGCTAATCCTTGGTCAATCAGGCAAATCCAGCTTCAAAAAACACAATATTTTAACAAGGGAGCCTTGATGAGCCAAATTGCGGAAAACCTGAAGAAAGTGCAGGAAAGAATTGCCCAAACCTTGCGGCAATGTGGGCGCGATGGTGAAAAAGTCACTTTGGTGGCTGTCACCAAAACCCATCCTGTGGAATTTGTTGATGAAGTCCTGCGTCTTGGCGTCACGCATATCGCGGAAAACAAGGTGCAGGAAGCCGAACGCAAAATCCCGCTTTTAAGCGCTCCCTACGAAGGCTTCCATTTCATCGGCCGCCTGCAGACCAATAAGATTAACAAACTCTTGAGCCTCAATCCCATGCTCATCCAATCCATCGGCAGCTTGAACCTGGCGCGGGAGCTTAATAAATCCCTGGGCAGAAAGAACCTCACCCAGGATATCCTGGTTCAGATAAACACCACCGCCGAGGAATCCAAAAGTGGAATAAGCTTGGAAAATGCCGAGGACATGATTTGGCAAATAGCTTCACTTTCCTGCCTGCGGGTGCGTGGTTTGATGACCATGGGTGTGATGAGCCTGGACCCCGAAAAGACGCGACCATTTTTCAAACAGTTGCACGCGCTGAAAGAAAAGCTGGAAAGCCAAAATATCCCAGGAGTCAGTTGGGACCACCTTTCCATGGGCATGAGCGGCGATTTTGAAGTGGCGTTGCAGGAAGGGGCGAACATGCTGCGCCTGGGTTCCGTCATTTTCGGCCAAAGGAATTACGGGTGAAGCTTTGAACATCATCATTATACTGCTCATCATAGTGGCGGCCTATTTCTATGGCTGTTTTTCCACCGCGCGCATAGTGGCGCGCACTTTCCGTTCCTTAAATATTGAGAAAGTGGGCACCGGGTTGGCAGATACGGAAAACATCTATCGCAACGTCAGCAAATCCATGGGCATCGTGGTGGGCGCGCTGGACATGATGAAAGCCCTGCTGTTTCTTCAGGTTGTGGAATTCCTGATGAGACTGCTTGCATTCCACGGCTCCATTGCCGGAGCTGAAATTCTTTACCACAAAAACGTGATGCTGATCTATGGAACAGCCATGTTGGTTGGTCATTGCCTCCCAGTTACACACAAATTCCGTGGAGGACGCGGCGTTTTCACCTACACTGGCTATCTGCTTTATTTTATGCCACTTCCGATGGTGATAACCCTGTTCGTGGCGTGGCTGATTGTGGTTTTGTGGAAGCAGTTCCGCTTCGCACAATATGTGATTGTAATTCTGCCCGTGTTGCTTTCCCATTTCTTTTTTGCCTTCATCCCCAGTTTCAGAGTGGATTTACCTCGCTTTTTTGTTGCCATCGTCTGGAGCAATGCCATTTTAATGGGGATATTGAATTTTGCCGTCTCTAAAAAACTGGGGGAATTGTAGATGCCAGAACAGCTTGTGGTTCGCAAAAAGAAAACAGCCGGCTTTTCGTTTTCATTCAGCGCCATAGATAAAATCACCCTGGCATATTGCGCCTGGATTGTTGTTTACATGACCATTGGCATTTTTTTGGGCAGGGTGGAGCATGCGGAAAAACATCTGCCGGGTCATTTGCTGGTGGCTGGGTTGGTTTTGGTGATGGCATGGGCTGAAAAGAATCTGGATTTAAGCAATAAACCCATATTAAATCAAGCTTTGCGGTTCATACACGAGGTTTACCCAATTGTGCTTTTCGCATATTTTTACGGTTCCCTTCATGCCGTTGCCCGCATCATTTTTCCCGATTGGTTGGATCCCTGGTTCATGGAACTGGATCATAAAATCTTCGGTTATTACCCCTCCCTGGTTTGGGGACAAAAATTAAACCATTGGCTGACCCAGGAAGTCTTCCATTTTGCCTACTTTTGCTATTATCCCATGATTGCCGGTCTGCCCGTCTATTTTTACTTGAAAAACAAGCCCGCCTTCAAAGAACTGATCTTCAATCTGACCTTTGTATTCTATTGCTGTTATATCTTTTATAGCCTCATCCCGGTGGTGGGGGCACGCATCCACACCGATGCTCTCACGCTTTCCCAAACCTATAGGGGTGGGGTTTTTACCCGCATTATGGCTCTGATTTACAACCGCAGCAACCATTGGGGCGGCGCTTTCCCCAGCTCTCATATCGCCATCGCGCTTGTGCTCACCATCGCGGCGCTAAAACACACCCCCAAAATGGGATACGTGTTCGCGTTCATCACCTTTTTTCTCTCCATTGCCACTGTTTATTGTCATTACCACTGGTTTGTGGATGCCTTGGCTGGCGTTTTCACGGGCATCAGCGGCTGGTTTGTTGGCTCTTGGGCCCGCTTAAAACTGGAAAGGAGCGTGGCTTGAAAAGCTTGGTGGTATTAATTTTATGTTTGCTCATCCTGCCCCTGAACGCGTGGTGGGATAAGCCAGATCTTCCCATCACTTCCTTCGATTATGGCAGCCCGCAAGGCAATGTCTCGCCCATCGCCATTGGGATGGGTGGCTTGAACCTGACCAACGCCGCGGATTTTTATGCCAGCTATTCCAATCCCGCGCTGTTGGGGACGAACCAATACAGTCTGCTGGCTGCGAGTTTCAGGGTGAAGGGTGATGACGACATGAGCATCGCCGAAGCTGCCCAATTCAGCAACGTCCTGCGCCCCAGCCAATTCAAATACGTAACGCTTTTGGCAAAACAGACAGCCTGGACCTATCAACCCATGTCCGCAATTTATATCATGGAAAGCCCGGATTCGCTTTTTGGTTATGACGGCAGCTTCCGCTATCTGGATTATCAGTTGGATAAATGGCAGGTAACTCTGGCTGGCAGCGACAATTCCTGGCAAAACCTGCGCTTTGGATTGAACGCTAAATATCTCACCGGCAGGCTGGTATATCTGCGCTCCGAACGTCCCGACACCACTTTTATCGACACCAAGGTCAAAGGTTTTTCCAGCGATTTGGGCGTCACGCTGCAAACCGGGGATTTCACCTTCGGCTTGGCAGCCACGGATATTCTCTCAAGGCTTTATTGGGATTGGGGTTACGACTCTGTGCCCCTGCAAAGCCACCTTGCCTTGGGCGCGCAATATGGAACCCAGAACATGACCCTGAGCCTGGGAACCCAGGGCAAGATTTCCCAAACCCCCGAGCCCACCTATCATCTTGGTTTCCAATATCTTTGGGGCTGGGAATCCTCCGCTTTCAGCTCCGGGCAAAATGTGTCCCAGGCCTTCACACTGCGTGCGGGGCTTTACAGCTCTGATTTCTATGGGATTCAAAATATCAACTATACCCTTGGCGCGGGCTATAATTACAATGTCTTTCGTTTCGATTTTGCCATAAACAACAAGGGTTTACGCTTGCGGGACAGCGAATATCTCTTTTCCCTAGGGCTGGGACTGCCCTAAACCATGAACGGCTTCAGTTTCCTGAATTCTGGCCTGCTTTTCTTCACCGCGGCCACGATTCTGCCTCTTTTAATCTGGCTTTTGGCAAAAAAGAAGCCCAAACGCGTGGTTTTTCCCACCCTGCGCTTCATCAAAGCCGGACAGCAGGAGGAAAAAAAGCGCACCAAGCTGAAAAACATCATTCTGCTCATCATCCGCATGCTGATAATCCTTCTGGTGACGCTGGCTGCCACGCGGCCGCTGCTGAATTACAAAAAACTGAAACCTTCCAAAAAACACCCACCCACAGCGATGGCAATTCTGCTGGATACATCCTACAGCATGGATTACGTAACCGAATCACGCAGCAGCCTCGATCGCGCCAAAGAAGCCCTGGAAAAGATTTCCCAAGCCTGCGACCCGGAAGACCGCTTCATCCTGGTTACCTCGGATGAAAAATGGAACCGTCTGCATTCTCAAATCTACGCGGGCGGCTTGCCGGATGACCTTTTGGGACAAATTTCCACAACCTATAACCCCTTGCCACTGCAGACGATGCTGGAGCTGGCACAGGAAAAACTTGGCGAAACCCAGCTGGCGAACCGGGAACTTTATCTCATAACCGACGCTCAGGAGCAGGAATATCCCACCGCCTTGGATTTGACCCTGAATGTAATCAACGTGGCAGCGGAGAAGGAATTCGATAACCTGAGCTGTTCAAATGCCCGCGTTTTACCGCAATTGGTTGAACGCTCACGCCGCCAAAACATTGAGTTTCAGGTAACTAACCATGGTTCATCCAGCCGGGAGGAAGTGTTGGTGCGCGTGGTTTTGGGCGAAGCCAAGGCCGCGGAAAAATTCATCTCCCTGGCACCGCGGCAAACCGTGAACCAAAGCATCAGCGTGGATTTGCGCGAAGATGGTTGGCAAAGCGGTTATGTGGAAGTTGTGGATGACCGCCTCGAACAGGACAACCGCAGTTATTTTGCCTTTCCGTTCCATTTGACGCCACGGGTCGCGGTGGTCACTTCCAAGCCCGGTTTGCCCTTATTTTTGAAGCCTCTTTTGGATGTCTATGCCGGAAGCGGCAGCGTTGACCGCATCGGACCCGAACAGCTAAGCCTTTCTCTTTTGGATAGATACCAGGTTTTTGTCTTTGCCGGGGCGGGTGCCTGGACTCCCAAATTGCGCGATATCGTTGCCCGTCTGGAAGAAAGCGGGCGTGGCGCTCTTTTCACCCTGGATTCTCAAATCTCACTGGAATACCGCTCCCTGCTGGAAAACCTCTTCGGCACCAAGTTTGGAGCCTGGCAAAACGACTCTGGCTCTGTAACTTACGTCAATCCTCACCATTTCACGACCCAGCTTTTGCGCGGGAAACAGATTCGCTACAACAATCTTGCTGGAAGCTGGAATCTTTCCCCCAGCAGTGGCACCACCTTGTTGAGCGGCGGTGGCAATTCTTACGCCCTGGCAAAAAATAACTTTATCTTGTGGAATTTTGATTTGGAAAACCAAGGTTCCACCTTCTTTTTGGACGCCGCTTTTGCGGTTTTTGCCTATCGCAGCTTGGAACACAGTGGAACAATGGTGGCTTCGGGCGAGCATCTCTCTCTGGGAGATACAGTTAACGCTGCCGAAATTATCCTGCCCAACGCTCAATCTCTGGAGCTTGCCACCCGTTCCTACAAGCTGGAACAGCCTGGCATTCATACACTTGTGCAGCCGGATGGCACCCAAAAAGTTGTGGCGGTGAACGCGCCCCTGGCGGAAAGTGAATTCAAACCCATGGATTACAAGGGTTTAAAAAACACCAAACTCTTGGGCAAAAACTGGTTCGACAGCCTGTTCCACACCCGCCTGGGACACGACCTTTGGAAAATCCTGCTGGCGGCGGCACTTGTTTTGGTGATTCTGGAAATCATCATCGTGAAAAGCGAAGAGCTGCGTCCCGCCACGGCAGCTTCAAACCCCTCAACTGGGAGTGACACATGATTTTGGATGAAATAAAAGACCCTTCTGAGCTCAAGGAAATGAGCCTGCAGAAGCTGGGCGTTTTGGCGCGGGAAATCCGCAAACGCATTGTGGACGTGGTTTCCGTCAATGGCGGCCACATTGCCCCCAGCTTGGGAACGGTGGAACTCACCCTGGCTCTGCTCAGCGTTTTCGACCCCATCAAAGACCGCGTTGTCTGGGATGTGGGACATCAAAGCTATGCCTGGAAGATACTTACCGGACGTAACGACCGTTTTGACACCCTGCGCACTCTGGGCGGCATCAGCGGCTTCACAAACCGCGATGAAAGCCCCAGCGATGCCTTCAGCACAGGCCACAGCAGCACTTCTGTCTCCGCCGCGCTGGGCATCGCCTGCGGACGCGACCTTTTGCGTGAAAAAGGTTTTTCCATCGCTGTAATCGGCGACGGAGCGCTCACCGGCGGCATGAGCTTTGAAGCGCTCAACCACGCCGGCCACCTGCAAAAGAACAAATTCCTGGTGATTTTGAACGATAACGCCATGTCCATCTCTCAAAACGTGGGCGGATTGCAAAAATATATGGCGCGCATGATGGCGAGCCGACCTTACAACACCTTAAAACAGCAGATTTGGGACCTCAGCGGCACCCTTCCCGACAGTCTGCGCCGCCGTTTTATCCTTGGCGCGCAGAAAATTGAGGAATCCATGATGAACATTTTGGTGCCCAACATAATTTTCGAAGATCTCGGCTTCAAATATGTCGGCCCCATCGATGGCCACGACACCAAACTGCTCACCAGCATCATGCGCCGCATCAAACGTCACATGATTGGACCCGTGCTGCTGCACGTTGTCACCCAAAAAGGCAGGGGCTACATCCCCGCTGAAAACGATTCCGCCTCTTTCCACGGCGTGGGACCCTTCGATGCCAACAGCGGAAAGCAAGCCTGCAATGGAAAGGAAGGATGGAACGAGGTTTTTGGTAAAAGCCTGGTGCGCTTGGCGGACGCGAATCCAAAGATTGTTGCCATCACCGCCGCCATGTCTGTGGGAACCGGTTTGGCGGAATTTGAAAAGAAATATCCACGGCGATTTTTTGACGTGGGCATCGCCGAACAGCACGCTGTGACCATGGCTGCGGGCTTGGCATGCAAAGGCATCCGGCCCTTCGTGGCAATTTACAGCACTTTCCTGCAGCGCGCCATCGACCAGGTTATCCACGACGTGGCTCTACCGCGTTTGCCTGTGGTGCTTTGCATTGACCGCGCCGGATTTGTTGGAGAAGACGGCGCCACCCACCACGGCGCTTTCGACGTTTCCCTGCTTTCGGCGGTTCCAAACCTGATGATCCTGTCGCCTTCCACCGCGGAAGAACTGGACGCAATGCTCAGATTTGCAAGCACATACACGGATGGTCCCATCGCCATTCGCTATCCGCGCGGAACCGCGGTTTGCACTCGGGAAGAAGTTCCTGCTTTCGAACCCGGCAATGCCCGCATCGTCAATAAAGGCAAAGATATAGCCCTGGTTTCCGATGGCGGCGCCATGCCCATCGCTCAAAAAACTCTGGAGCTATTAAAAACTGCCGGGCTCAAGCCCTGGCTGGTGGATTTGCGCAGCCTCAAACCCTTGGACGAGAAGCTTTTACGGGAACTGGGCGATAACTGCAGCCACATTTTCACCTTTGAAACCAACGTCATCACAGGCGGAACCGGTTCACGCATCGCTCAGCTTCTTTGCGGAACAGATTGCAGGGTAAGGAATTACGGTTATCCGGATAGCTTCGTTCCCCACGGTAAGGTTTCTGAACTGAACGAGCTGATTGGCTTCACACCTGAGCATTTGGCTCAAGAGATTCAGAACACTCTCAAAGCATGACCAGACCAATCGGCGAGCCCATCTGCGCGCTGATCACACCGCCTGGGCACGCGGCTGTAAGTTTAATCCGGTTAAGCGGTTACGGCTCCCTCGGCATTGTGGCAAAATACTTCAAAAACAGACGTAAACTGCTGCAAGCCCCCACGCACACCGCTGTTTTCGGTGTTTTTCACGACCATTTGGGAAAGCCGCTGGACCAGGTTCTCTGCACCGTGTTCCGCGCTCCCAAAAGCTACACCGGCGAAGACAGCGTGGAAATTTCCTGTCACGGCAATCCACGCATCGCAGCCAGGATATTGGAAAACTTGCTTTTGGAAGCCCGGCTGGCTGAACCGGGGGAATTCACCCTGCGCGCGCTTTTGAACGGAAAGATTGACCTGATGCAGGCGGAAGCGGTGAACGACCTCATCAGCGCCGCTGGCAGCAAAGCCGAAAGCGCCGCTCTGATGCAGGTGCAGGGGCTTCTGTCAAACCGTTTGCGGGCTTTGCTGGATGGCATCAACGATGCACGCCTGCGCTGTGAACTTGCCATCGATTTTGCCGATCAAGACCTGCCTCCTTTGGATGAAAAAGACCTGCAACAACGCGTTTCCAAGCTCCTCAAAGAGGCTCGCGAACTGCTTGGCGAAGGCAGGCTGGGACGCTTTATCCGCGAAGGAATCAAAGTTTGCCTGGCTGGGGCGCCGAATGCCGGTAAGTCCTCTTTGTTCAATGCTTTCCTAAAGCAAAACCGCGCCATCGTGACCCCTCATCCCGGCACCACACGCGACTACCTGGAAGAAAGCGTTTCATTTCACGGCTACAAGCTTGTTTTAATCGACACCGCCGGCTTGCGGGAAAGCGAAAACGACATTGAACTTGAAGGTATCAGCCGCAGTCGCGCGCTGATGCGTGAAGCGGACCTCGTGCTCTACCTGCTCCCAGCGGATGAACCTGTTGAGGCAGAACAGCTTACACCTGAATTGAGAGCCAAAACCCTCTGGCTGACCAGCAAATGGGACTTGCAATCCATTGATTCGCAAGACGAAAAACCAAAGCGGGACGGCTCCGCGCCCGAACGTGGCATTCCGGTTTCCACCCTGGAACCGAAGGGGTTGGAAGCTTTGCAAGACGCCATATTGCAACGCTTTGAGCTGCCGACAGGACATTTGGAACGTCCCTTGGTGACAAACGCGCGCCATTTGGCAGCTTTGGAACGTGCCATGCAAGCCCTGACTCGTGCGCAGCAATCCCTTGAACATCAAGCAGGATATGAATTTACCGCTTTCGATCTCGCGGCGGCGGCGGGAGATATCGGCGAAATTCTGGGCATTTCCGCCGATGGCGATCTCTTGAACGATATTTTTGCCAATTTTTGCATCGGCAAATAAGACCCATTCTTTTTCTCAAAACCTCTCCACAAGTGATTCATAACTCGTTACAGGGGGCAGATATCCTGCTTCCACGGCGTCTTTCACTGTGATGCAGGGCAATGCCTGTTCCGTGATTTGAGCGCGTGTGAGGGTCGCCAAATCGAGCCCCAGCGCGTGCGCCATCGCCCACATCAGCTTCAAATAGGCGTTATGCCAATTCAAAAGCGGCTTTTCCCAGTTATTTACCGCGGAATTATAGACGTCCACATACACTCTCAAATCCATTCTGTAGCCCTCTGAAGGGTTCAAATCCTTCAAGTTTGCGGCAACTTCTGTGAAGCGTTGGTTGTTTTTGTTTGCTCTGGGTTTCACGTATTCGCGGGCTATCACCTTGCCCAGGCGGCGGTTGTAATAATATACCATGCCGTCGGCCTTGCCGCTGAAGCTGTGGAAAAAAGCTCCCAGTTTTGCTTTCATTTCAAACCTCCTTCATTTTTTGTCTCTTTGTCTCTTTGTCTCTTTGTCTCTTTGTC
>JAAYKA010000023.1 GCA_012522635.1 Candidatus Cloacimonadota bacterium | reverse complement strand
CGGAATCAGGGTGGAGGGAGCAGGTTCATGGGCGAGGCGAATCTTTGTTTGGGCACGGGTTTCGGCGCTTATGGCGGGGATGGAGACCCAATTCACGGAATGGGCGATGAGGCTGTGGCTGAAAAGGCCTTCGCGGGGACCGACGCGAACCGTGTTTTGGCGGTGGTCGAGCGCGGTGACATACCAGGGTTCCGGTTTTCCGCTGATTCCGATGTGGCGGCGCTGGCCGATGGTATAATGGGAAAGTCCGCGGTGGGTTCCCAGTTTTTCGCCGTTGGGGCCGATGAGTTCGCCGGGCTGTTCATCGTCATTTTCGAACAGGAGGGGGTGGTCGGATTCATTGACAAAATCCTGGCTTTCCGCTTTGTCCAGTAGAAAGTTAAGCCCGCTTTGGGAAACGATTTCTCGAACCTGGGTTTTAGGGATTTTGCCCAGGGGTAGGAGGGTGTTTTGAAGCTGATTTTGGGTCAAAAGGCAGAGGAAATAGGATTGGTCCTTACGGGGGTCGGCGGCTTTGAAAAGCCTTACGCGACCTGTATCAGAGTCGGTTTCGAGGCGGGCGTAGTGACCGGTGGCGAAAAAGTCGTGTTCAACGCCGAGAGCGCGGAGTTGGAAGGGCAAAAGTCCGAATTTGAGAGCGCTATTACAGACCACACAAGGGTTTGGGGTGGTTCCCGCCAGATAACTTTGGCGGTAATAATCGAGGATGAGGCGGTCGAAATCGGCGGCGAGATTGAGAGGATGAAGCGGGATTTTGAGATGTTCGCAAACGCGTTGTAAGTCAGCCTGGCTCCGGGCTTCACCGGGTCCGAAACAGCCGCTTTGACCTTGGTAAGACCGGCTTCCGGAAAGCAGCATGGTGGCGCCGATGACCTGAAACCCAGCTTCCAAAAGGAGAATGGCGGCAGCGGCGGAATCAATCCCACCGCTCATGGCGAGCAAGACCTTCTTCATCCGTGAACCTCGAAAAAGCTCTCCAAACGTAGGAGGGTTCGGTTGTCCAGGGGTTCCGGCCAATCACCTTCCAGGGTCAAAAAGGGGAGGGAAATCTTTTTCTTGAGAATAATATTGTCGATTTGGAGATGGCAAAAGGATTGGGTATAGCTGATGACGAGGTCCACGCCGCGTTTTTCGAGCTGGGGGAGGATGTCGTCCAAACGCTCGTAAACGCTGTAGGGATAGGTAAATGCGAGATATTGGTCAACGATGTCGGGCTCCAGATGAGGCATGGAAAATTGTCTTTGAACCTCGTTGAAAACGACGTCGGCGCCGGTTTCCGCGATGCGGGGATAGAGGTCGCGATGGATGGGAGGAACGCCAAGATAGGCGCAGCGCGGACCGGAGGGGAGGGGGTCGCGCTGGGCGGCGATTTCCATGAAGCGGGTCAGTTCTTCTTCGAAGCGGTCGGGGTCGCCATTAAAATCGGAAGAGGAAACCAGCCAAAGGTGGTTCTCCGCGCCGGTTACGAGGCGCTCTTTCCATGTCCAACCGTCCAGAGTGATGAGCTTTTGGCGGATTTGGTCGAGCCGCTGTTTGGTTTTTTGAGTTTGAGCGCGGGTAACGCCGTAAAGCCGTTCCAGTTCGCTGATTGAGGCGTCCAGAGCATCGCGGGAACGCTGGGGCGGATAGGCGAAGGGGATGGTCGGCAAACCTTCCAAAGTGAGCATGGAAGCGAGGGAGGCGCTGTTCGCGCAGTCTCCCACGACGATGGCGACAACTTCATCCAGATTGGCGTGGAGAGCGGTGTCGAAATTCCCCTTTATCCAGGCGCAGATGGTTCTCGGAAAGCCCTTCAATTCAGCGTTCCGGGCGTGTTCGGCGGAATTTCCACCGATGAAAAGATTGTTGAGGTCGATGGGGGTGTGTCCCGCCGCGAAAAGGACTTCCACGGGGAAGGAAGTGGTGAAGCCAACTCTTTTATTCTTCATAACTTATGCTCAAATAGTGGTCTTCCTGTTCGCAGATGTCCGCCTCGATTTGGGCGATTTGGCTTTCCAGAGCCGCCATCCGCGTTTGGAGGGTTTCCAAAAGCCCAGGCTGGGAGTAGGTTTGAGAGTCGGAGAGCTGGGTGTGGATTTCCTTGAGTTCGTCGTTCATCAACGCCAGTTTTTGATAGTCTTTTTCGATGTTTTGGTGAATCTGTTCGAGGTGGAGGGGGTTGACCCGTTTTTTCCGCTGGGGACGCGGGGCGGGAGCGGCTTTTTCGATGATGGGACGCGCAAAACTGAGCTGGGCGGCTTGGTCGAGATTTCCTTCAAAGTCAATGATGGTGGTGTGTTCGCCGTTTGGCTCTTTCTCAAAAACCCAAAATTTGTGGGTGAGCTTGTCGATGAACCAGCGGTCGTGAGAAACGAAAAGAACCGTTCCCTGAAAGGCTTTGAGCGCTTCGAGGAGGGCGTCCGCCATCTCGATGTCCAGGTGGTTGGTGGGCTCGTCCAGAATCATAAGATTGGGGCTGGAATGAAGCATTTGGCAGAGAAAAAGCCGGGAACGCTCACCACCGCTGAGAACGGAGACGTTTTTCTCGGTGTCGTCGCCGCGGAATCCGAAACGTGCGAGCCAGGATAAAACCTCGCCCTGAGGAGCGTTGGGAATCAGGCGCCAGATGGTATCCATGACGCTGAGGGTGGGGTCGAGATTGATCTGATGTTGGTCGTAATAGCCAATCTCAAGGCTGGCGCCGATTTTGAGGTTTCCGGAGCTGATTTCGTGTTCGCCCAAAAGGATTTTGAGGAGAGTGGTTTTTCCGCAGCCGTTGGGCCCCAAAACGCAGATTCTATCTTGATAGTGGGCTTTGAGATTGACGTTTCTGGCGAGCTCGAGACTGGGCGGGATTCCAAAACTGAGGTCGGTGAGCGTGAAAACGTCGTTACCACTGCGTTTGGAATCCTGGATGTGGAGTTTTAACTGTTTGGAATGGATGGGCTGGGCGACGACTTCCATCTTGTCGAGCATCTTTTGGCGGGATTTGGCAGAACCGGAGCGGGTTCCGGCGATGAATTTCTGAATGTAGGCGCTGGTTTCGGCGATTTGTTTTTGTTGGCGTTCCCACTGGCGTTGTTGACTGAGCCGGGCGATGTCGTCGGCGGCTTTGAAAGAGCTGTAATTACCTTTGGTGATGGATATTTGACCGTCGCGCAGACTCCAGATGGTGTTCACGGTATTGTCCAGGAAACGGCGGTCGTGAGAGACGATGAGAAAGGGTTTGTCCTGTTTGAGGAGATAGTTTTCCAGCCAGCGAATCATTTCGAGGTCGAGATGGTTTGTGGGTTCGTCCAAGATGAGAAGGTCGTGGGGGGTTAAAAGAATGGCAGCCAGACAGATACGGGCTTGTTCGCCGCCGCTGAAGCCGCCCAGGGAACGGTTCCAAAGTTCGGTGGGGAGGTTCAGGGAAGTGAGGACATATTTGAGTTCGTTGTCGAATTCATAGCCGCCGAGCGCGGTGTAGGTTTCCACCACTTTGGCAAGCTCCGCCTGGGTTTCGGGGGATTTGTCGGCCAGGGGAGCGAGGCGTTCGATTTGGGCGGAAAGCTTTGACAAATCGGGACGGGAAGCGCGGGCATAATCGATGAGCGAGAGGGCGGGGTCGAGGTTCAAAACCTGGGGAAGCCAGGCTATATGGGTGTTTCTGGCGCGGAGAACCTCGCCGGAACTGGGGGAAAGCTGACCCAAAAACAGGCGGATGAGGGTGGTTTTTCCGGAGCCATTGCTTCCAATCAAACCCACACGGCTGTTTTTTTCCAGGCTGCAATTTGCGCCATTGATAATCTTTCTATCGCCGAATTCCAGCGTTAAATCAAGAGCGCGGATTAGGCTCATCGCGGTTTATCCTCATTTTTTTTGTTTTTGCCAAAAGCCGCTTTGACGCGGTTTTATGGACATTGGGAACCATGGTTTCAGGTTTGGGTGGGCTGTCAAACACAAATTTTCCTTGTCAAAAAACGGCTGTGATTTTTTAAGGGTTTTCAGGCTCGGGATGTAGCGCAGTCCGGCTAGCGTACTTGAATGGGGTTCAAGTGGTCGCAGGTTCAAATCCTGTCATCCCGACCATCAATTTGACAAAAGAGCCCGGGGAAATCCCGGGCTTTGTTTTATCTGGGTAAAAATGGTTTTTCATCCGGTTTGATGCCAAAGAGCGAGCTGTTTTTGACGCCTGATTTCGCCGGGTTGGGGGACGTGGATGGGGCGTCCGGTTTCGCAATCCAAACCCGTGTAATACATACAGGTACTGAGGGTCATGGGTGTGGGGGTGAATTCCTGGACCTGTTCCACCATGAGGCGGTTTCGTTTCAGCCAGCGGCGCAGCTCGAGGGCGTCGTCGATGGTGGTTCCTGGATGGCCGATGATGATGTAGGGAATGATTTGGCGTCTTAAACCGCTCTGGCGACAGGCGCCGAAAAACTGGCGGGAAAACTCCTCAAAACTATCGATTTCCGGCTTTCCCATCAGCTTTAAAACCGAGGGGACGCTGTGTTCGGGAGCCAGTTTGAGCCTTCCTCCGGCATATTTGGAAGCCAGGGCGCTGATGTAGGGCGGATGAGCCAAAGCGAGGTCGTGACGAACCCCGGAAGCGATGAAAACGTGGTTGACGCCGGGGAGTTTTTCGATGCTTTCGAGGAGGCGGAGTTGTTCACCATGAGCGGGTTTGAGGCGGGGACACTGACGCGGAAAAAGGCAGGAGGGGCGCTTACAGCTTTCCGGCCAGCCGAGCTCGCAAACCGAGGCATACATGTTCGCAGTGGGACCCCCGACGTCGGTGATGGTGATGGATTTTCCGCGTTTTTGGGCAAGGTTTTGGGCTTCTTTGACCAGCGAGGCGGCGCTGCGGGATTGAATGGCTCGACCCTGATGGGAAGCGATGGCGCAAAAATTACAGCCGCCATAACAGCCGCGATGGGAGGTGAGGGAATCTCTGATTTGGTCGAAAGCCGGGATTCTTTGGTTTCCGTAACGCGGATGGGGTGCGTGTTCGAAGGGAAGCAGGGCGAGGGCGTCCAGTTCCGGAGTTTCGAGAGGCGCGGCGGGAGGATTGTGGCGCAGCCAGCGTCCACCGTTCATCTGGAAAATGGCGTGGCTGTCCTTGTTTTTTTCAAAGGTCAGGGTCATCTGGCGGAAGACGGCTTTGTCCGCGCTTTCCAGGTTGTTGGGCAAAACGATGTCCTCGGCAGAGGGCGGCTGGGGACTGAAAGCGACGGTTCCCCGGATTTGGGTGAGTTCCTTGATGGGGACGCCGTTTTTCAGGCTTTCGGCAATCTCCAAAATCGCTTTTTCAGCCATTCCGTAAACCAGGAGGGAGGCTTTGGAATCTGCGAGGATACTGGCTCGAACCTTGTTTTGCCAAAAGTCGTAATGGGCAATCCGGCGCAGAGAGGCTTCGATTCCGCCCAAAACGATGGGAACGTCTTTACAGAGGCGTTTGAGGGCGTTGGCATAGATTAAAACAGCGCGGTCAGGACGTAAGCCTGCTTTTCCGTCGGGACTGTAGGCGTCGTCGTTCCGTTTTTTGCGCTGAGCGGTGTAGTTTGAAACCATGGAATCCATGTTCCCGCCTGTGATTCCAAAAAAGAGCCGGGGCAAGCCGAGAGCGAGGAAATCCTCGTCTTTGTCGGGATTGGGTTGGGGGATGATTCCGACCCGGAAACCGGCGGATTCCAGATGTCTTCCGATGATGGCGGCGCCGAAGCTGGGATGGTCCACATAGGCGTCTCCATTGATGATGATGACATCCAGTTCGTCCCAGCCGCGGGCGCGGGCTTCAGCGAGGTTTGTGGGCAAAAAAGCCATGTTTTTTAAACGCAAATAAGGGGCAAAAGCTCAACGCTTCAGCCCCTGGTGAATTAGGTGGCGAAGTCTGGCTTCAATCGCCGCTTCGGATGATGTTGATGGCTTGGGTTCCCTTGTCAGTCTCCATCAGGTCGAAAGTTACGACTTCATCCTGTTCCAGCACTTTTAGTTCCCGGGGGGAATTTGTGACAATGGATTTCCAGTGGACGAAATATTCCTTGTTGTCGTCCGTAATAATAAAGCCGTAACCTTTATTCTTGTTAAACCATTTAACTTTTCCTCTCATGTGTACCTCTTAAATGTTAGTGTTTCCATAAATAATATATGCCATATTCAGTCAATGCAAATGTGATAAATTTCCGGGCGGCTCGGTTTTGTGGCCATTGTTGGGTGGTCGGGTTTTCGGATTTTAGCATGAAAAGTATGGGTTTTAGAAATCGTAACATATTGGTATGATAAGAGGTTACCAGGCCTCTCTTGGTAACCGCCCTATGTATCGCTTATGTTTTTAAAGCCAAAATTAAGTCGGATAAAGAGTTGGGGTTTTCAAGAGAAGTTTTTTGAAATAAGTTTCCTTTGGACATGAACCGAAGGCCGTGGGGAAATTTTTGTTGACTATTTTGAGAGGTTACAGAAATTGCCTTGAGGGATGAAGTAATCCGTCCAGCGCTGAAATGGCGCGGGAAATTCCTTCAATGACAAGCCACAAGACAAAACGATGCGAAGCAATATTTTGATGGTTGATGACGACCGCCTCCTGCGGGAGGTCGTTAGGGAGCTTGTGCATCAATTTGGACAGGATATCGTGATGACGGAGAATTATGAGGAAGCGCCGGATTTGGTTCGCCAGCAAGAGTTTAAGCTGGCGTTACTGGGTCATGGGATTGGAGGGCGGAACGCCATCGTCCTGATGAGGAAAATCCAGCGGATTGACCCCGGGCTTTTTTGCGTCATTATGACCGGCTTTCGCGGCATCACGAGCGTTTCCGACGCGGTGAAGCCCGGCTCTTCGGATTATATTTTAAAACCTTTCACCCTGGAAGAAATGATGAACGTCCTCAAGAGGCATCTGTAATTCCATGTATGATTTAAGCCTCCAGGATTGTTCCCAGGCCACGCTGAAAGAGCCTGTGGTTTGGATTGACCCCCGTTTTGTGGAAGCCGTGGGAGAGCTTCACCAGCTTGAAGCCCGGCTCCTGCTCTGTCACAAGGGAGAGCAGTTGGTGGCTGCCATGCCGCTCTACGAAAGAAAAAAGCTGGGTATCCGCCGTTTGATTCACCCGATGAGTGCCTACTATCAGGGCCTGTGGTTTTTCTGGGATGAAAGACGGGATGAAAACCGGAATCTCTTGGATGAACTCAAAATCTCGACCGAAGTGGCGCGGTTTTTGAAATCCCGCTACAGACGGCTGCAACTGAATCTGGCGCCCCACAACCTCGACGCCAGAGGATTCATCTGGGAGGGTCTCAAAGCGGTTCCATTTTACACCTTCACGCATGACCTTTCGCTGCCGATTCCGTTTTTCCGTAATGAACGCAGAAAGCTTCGCCAAGCCCAAAGCGAAGGCTATCGGCTTCAGGAAAAGTTTCGCCCGGACATCTTTTTGGAGATGGTTAAAATACTATACGACCGCAAACAAAAAAGTCTGGGCGTGGCGTATCCCGCATTTGGAGAGTGGATGCGCAAACTCCACGAGGCTGGGCTCCTGATACAATTTGACCTGATGGATAAAGAGCGGTTGGCAAGTTCGACCATCATTTTGGGCGGTGAAAATGACCGCCAAGCCTACCCTGTGATGATGAGCACTTTACCACAAGACCTGAAAAAGGGAGCCAGCGCACTACACTATCATCTCATGGTGGAAAGCCTTCGCGATAGATTCGATGTCCTGGATTTTTGTGGCGCGAACTATCCGGATGTGGCGCGGTTCAAAGCGGCTTTGGGGCTGAAACTGGCACCATTTTTCAGGATTAGGAAATGAGGCGGAACCCGCTTCGTTCCAAGAGGATATATGCAAAAGATAACGGTTTTAAAAGGTGGTGATTCCCCCGAGCGGGAAATCTCGCTCATCAGCGGCAGCGCCATCGCTCAAGGCCTGATTGAAGCCGGCTTTGAGGTTAATGAACTGGACCCGGCGGATTTCAGCAGCTTCGCCCAGATCGTCGCCGAAATGGAAAAAGACCCGCCCAGCGCGGTTTTCCTCGGTCTTCACGGCGGTTCAGGCGAAAATGGACAGCTTCAGGCAGCTTTGGAACTGGCGGGATTTCGCCATACAGGCTCTGGATTCGCCGCCTGCGCGCTCACCATGGACAAATATGTTTCCAAGCTGATGGCAGCCCAGGAAGGCGTTCCCGTGGCGGATTGGCTGCTTTTTCGAGGCGATTTGATTGAGGATTACAATGACCCTCAGGATTTACAGGGAATCGCCGATAAACTTGGCATGCCCATCATGGTGAAACCCAATGACAGCGGCTCTTCCGTTGGCATCAGCAAGGTGGAGGAGCTTTCCGACCTTAAAACCGCGGTGAAACACGCCCTGAAATTCAGCGACAGCGCGCTTTTGGAGCGTTTCATCAAGGGACGTGAATTCGCGGTTACGGTTTTGGATGGGGAAGCCTTGCCCTTGGTGGAAATCCGCCCCCTGGACGGCTGGTATGACTATGAAAACAAATACAATAAGGGTCGCACGGAATACCTCGTTCCCGCTCCGGTGGAGGAATCCAGCGCCCAGTTGATGCAAACCTACGCCCAGCGGCTTTGGCATGTCTTTGGCCTCAAAGGCTACGCCAGGGTCGATTTTCTCTATGACGGAAGCCAACCCTGGTTTTTGGAGGTGAACACCCTTCCGGGAATGACCCCGCTGAGCCTGACCCCGATGGCGGCAAAATCCATCGGCATCGATTTCCCCCAACTTACCAAAACCATTGTCAACCTGGCTTTAAGATGATTATAAATACAAAAATAAAGAGGAATAATGAAAAAGGTTCTATTGCCCTTACTGGCATTTCTGACCGTAGTTCTGTGGGCGGTGGAACCGGATTTGAGGCTGGATTTTCAACCGGCGTCGATTTCTGTTAAATCCCTGAAAGCGGCAAGTTTTGACCCCGCCGCGCCTTGGCAACAACCAAGCCTCACAACGCTGTGGATACGCAACGAAAGCCCCCGGAATTTCCGCGTCCAAATGAAGGTGGAGCTTCTCTGGAACGGGCTTTCCGAGACTCTCATCGCGGCGGAATTCATCTCCAACGAAGCGCTTCCCGCGGGCGGACAATTCCCGCCACTTTCGAACCGGGATTTGGTCACCAACCAATCTTCGACCCATTTCACCCGCGTGGGAAATTCCAACTTTTCCCTGACCCAGCTTTCACGCAGCAATCCCATCCTCCGCGACGCGATTGAAGCGGGCTATCTTCCCGATGGCGTGTTCACCATCCGGGTTTTTGCCAAGCCCCAAAGCGAGGTTGAGGATTGGAATTCAGCCACCAGCGCCAGCTTTGACCTTGAGGTCAAAAACGACGGCGTTATCACATTATTGAGCCCGGGAGCTCCGGCTCCAGCCCAGCCTGTGAAAGTGGACGAAAACCCCGTGAATTTTATCTGGAACATCGTGGCTACCGGCTACAACCGCCGCGTTCTCACCATTTTGGAATTTCCTGAAAACCTTCCGCCTCGTCCCGAAAACCTCGCCCAGACCGGCATCCGCTTTTTCCAAACCGATGTGTTGGGCGACCAGTTCAGCGAGTTTTTACCCTTCAAACCCGGAAACTACTACGCCTGGCAGATGTGGACGCGTGGTCCGCAGTATAATTATCCCCAATCCAGAATTTGGCAGGACCCCGAACCTGGCGACCTCGTGAGCGCTTGGAACCTTTTCCAATACACCGCTCCCAGCGCCGAGGAAGACCACGCTGAGCGCATCATCACCAAGCTCAGAAACCTGGACGAAGCGGATTTGGAAGCGCTGTTCATCCAGGGCTTTAAACCCACTGGCGAAGTGATTTGGCAGGGGAAAAGCTACAGCGGACGTGGCGCTTCCGACCTGATTGATATGTTTAGCGATAAAAAATACCGCGTCACGATTCAAGAGTGAGGAACACCATGAAAAATAAGATTTTAGCCCTCTTTGTGTTCCTTCTTTCCCTAAGCTTTCTGAGCGCCTCCGGAATCGCGGTCATCGTCCAAAACAAAGGTTACAACAAGGTTCGCCGCAATAACAAAAACCTCCGGGCGGTGGCGGGCATGATTCTTCTGGATGGGGACGAACTCCGAACCGGCGGCAAAGGCCAGATGAGCGTTAAAACCGTGGATGGCGAGACCAATCTCTTCCTCTTTTCAAAAAGCAGGGTGAAACTCAAGGCAGAACAGCTATCCGACGGTCTGGAAAAAAACGCCCAGCTCCTGGCAGGCAGTATCCACGTGATAAATCAATATGAGACGGGCATTATCTCACTTTCCTTCGACCAGAACCAGATATTTTTCACGAACGCGGAGCTTCTTTTGAAAAATGAAAAGGGAAACAACGGTCGCTTGACTGTTTTTTCCGGAACAGCGGTTATCCACACCGAGCAAGGCGAGTCAAACCCAGTCCCGGAGCTCAAAACGGCATACATGCTTTCCGAGGGGGAATACATCTCCCGCTGGATGAATGATTCCGACCTCACCGAGGAGGAAAAAGCCAGAATCCAACCGCATTCCAGCCACCCCAAAAACCGGATTATCATCCCGCTCGCCGATGAATGGGGCAGAATCCTGAACGTGGAATTCACTTGGTGAGGCGCCCCATGAAACGAATTCTGAATATTATCCTGTTTTTCTCACTCTACCTCACCCTTTTCGGGCTCACATTCCAGCATCAGGCTCCGCAAAGCTATGAGCCCAAAACCAACGTCGACATCACCCTGGAAATCATTGATGGCATAGAATCCATCAAGAATATCGAACTTTGTTTCGGTCCTCTGGGCAGTTCCACTTTCATGAGTAAAAAGATGGAATCAATCCTTGAGGGGACAGCTTTTTACAGAGTTGAGCTTACCAGTGTGGAGCTTCAAAATAAGGACCTGCGCTACTGGTTTCAATTCGAACTGCACAGCGGTGAAACGGTTTTTTATCCGGACATGGGCTTGAACCAGGAGCCATTTTTTCTCAAAGCAGTGGCGAGCCCTGAAGCTGAGGGGTCGGCTGGCTCGGATGATTGGGTGGACTTCTCTGAACATGAAACCGACTGGCCGGCAAGTGATTATGAGGAACTAAACCCCGGTTTGGCGGGCTTTGTGTTATTAACCACCAACGATTATGGCCCCCAGGAAGGAGAATACGTTCTCGCTGTGGCATATCACGACATCGCAGACCGTATTATGCCTGGCTCCATCGTGGTTTGGGTGAACGGAAAAGACGTTACCTCCAAAGCCCTTGTCACGGAAAACCTTCTCAGCTACAGGGACGCCTGGCCGATTAAAGAGGTTTACAGCGCGAGAATCACCGCCAAAGACAAGTTTGGCAATGAATTAACTTCCAAAATCTTTGTCACGGACGTGGAAAACAAGGTGAAAAAATCCTTGCCCCATCTGAGGGGAAGCCTGAATTACGCCGCAGATTTCCATAATCCAGACTCCGAATCCAATAGCTACGCCGGCTGGGCGGATGTCCACGCCAGTTACAAAAAGCTGAATCTCAGTCTCCACGGCTATCATCACAGCCGGGAAGACAATAACCGCCAGCCAGTTGACCGCTATTCCCTGGCTTTCAGCCTGCCTTCCCTGGATTTGAGAGCGGGTGATGTGACGCCCTATTTCAGCCCCCTCGCCTTTGGCGGGAAAAACATCAGAGGCTGGTATGGAAGCCTTTACGGGGAACATATTTCACTGGAACTCACCAGCGGAACCATGACCCGCAAAACGGTTTCCGGCGGAAATCACGAATATTCCACCGCTTTCCAACAAAAAGCGCAGGGCGGAAAACTCCGTCTGGGCCCCTTACGCGGACTTTCCATGTCTTTCACTCTGGCGCAAAACCGTGACGAGATAGCCTCGCTGGATTCCCTGGATTTCATGAGGGTCGATTCTGTTTCCGGAGACACTCTGTTCGTGGTTACGCCCAAAGACAATCTGGTGGCGGCTTTCGACACCCAGGTGAATATCCCCCAGCTCAAAACCAGCTTTGGCGCGGAAATCGCCTCCAGCCTCTATAACAGCAATATCTGGCAGGGTCCCATGACCTCTGATGAGATTTCCGACTACATTGGCGGTTTTGACCTCATCGACCCCGCCGACATCGAAAATCTCTTTATCGTGAACCGCAATATGGAGCCACTGATTCCCGGTTTACACAACAGCGCGGGACGAGCCTGGCTGCGCAGCACCATTGGAAACCACAGCCTCGATATGAACGCCAATTTCACCGGGCCGGCATATCGCGCCCTGGGAACCTGGGGACAACAACAAGACACGCAAACCTTTGCGGTGTCCGACCTTTACCATCTGGGACGCGGTTTTCTTCTCTCCGGAAGCTACAACTGGCAAAAGGACAATCTCCTTTCCACCCGCTCCGAAACCAATCTCCAAAAGAATTGGAATTTCCAGGCCTCCCTACGCCTCTTGAAATACTTCACCCTCCGAGGCGGAATGTTTTCCAGCAATGTATCCAACCGAGCCAATCCGGCTTTTTCGGATATGAGCTTTGACCCCTTCATCAGGAAATCCGCTTCCTCCAATTTTGGCGTTGGTTTCAACAATCCCAAACTGAATTGGCTCCCTTGGATGATTGAGCTGAACACCCGCCGGGGGAGAAGCTACACATGTCGCAGCCTCGCGCCTGATAATCCTGAAAACAGAAACGAAAGCGTTAACTTCAATCTGGCGAGTAAGTTTGGAAAAATCCCGCTCAGGTTCCAAGCCGCGGTTTCACACGCTTTCTCAAGCGAATATGATTCATGTGTCACCGTGGAAACCAAAAGCAAGGGCTGGCAAACCCGCTTCAGTTATTCCCTTTTCCGGGAAAAACTCTTACCCTGGCTCCAATATCGCCACGCCACCACCACCGGCGCCTGCCAGAGTGAACAGCGTTCCCAATTGTCTATTGGTTTGGACGCTTATCCATGGTCAAAACTCACGCTTGGAACGGCTTTGGGCTTTGAAAATACAAGCTTTTCGAACAACCCGGAACAAAACACAAAATCCCTGAATTGGAGCCTCACTCTCGGCCAAAGATTTTAAGAATAGATTTACACTTGAATCGCCCTTGACCCTGGCTCATTGATAACTTGGGATTTTCCCATCATCATCCCGACAAAGAATCGGGATGTTCCCGGGTTGATACGCGGTTACATTCGAGCCAGAGCCAAGGAAGGAAAGTGATTGGAGTCAGGGGTTTAGAGAAAAAGTCAGGGTTTGAATCAGGTGGGTTTCAGCGCTCAGTTTGGGGAGGGAAAAGGTTTTCGTGAACCTTATTTTCCACAAAGCGCCCAAAAAAGTTCAAAAATAATCAGAAAACGCTTGACGAAAAGAGGTCTTAGAAAAATACTGACCCAAAATAGCTTAATCTTATTGAAAATAGCAAGGAGAAATAATGGTCAGACTGAGACTGAAAAGGATGGGGGCTAACGACCAGCCCTTTTACCGTATTGTGGCAGTGGACGCCCGCGCCAAACGTGACGGAAAATATATAGAAAGCATCGGTTGGTATGATCCCAAGCCCAATCCTTTCAAAATCCAAGTCGATAAAGATCGCGCCCTGTATTGGCTCGGAGTCGGCGCGCAGCCCAGCGACACGGTTCGCTCCCTACTGCGCAAAGCTGGCATCCTGCAGATTTGGCACGAACAGAAAATAGAAGACAGAAAAGCAGCTAAAAACGAACAGCAAGAGGTGACAAATGAAGGAACTGATTGAATTTTTGGTCAAGGCTTTGGTTGATGATCCCAGCGGCGTCAATATCACCGAGGTTCAGGGCGATAAAATCACCCTTTACGAACTTCGCGTTTCCAAGGAAGACATCGGCAAAGTGATAGGCAAAAAAGGCCGCACAGCCGGCGCAATCCGCACCATTATCAACGCAGTCAGCACAAAGCAAGGAAAGCGCGCCCAGCTCGAGATAATCGAGTAAATGAAACTATCAGACCTGATTGGCATCGGCCGGTTGGGCGGAAAGGACGCGGACGGGTTTTACCCTGTGGTGGTAAAACCACGTTTTCGCGATGTCTTGGCAGAAGCCAAAGACGTATATTTGATCTTTAACAGTGATAGAGTGTTTTTCGTAAGTATATGTGAACGAGACGACAGCGATCGAAAACCGAGGTTGAAATTTGCCGAGGATGGAATAGCTGAAGAGCGAGTTAAACACCGCGAAGTGATTTTGGCGCTTCCTCTGGAAAATGAAGAGGAAGAGGAGCCGGAAGAGCTTTTGGGATATAGCGTTGTGTTCGAAGAACGCGAAATTGGCAAGGTGACGGATTATTTTCACAACAACGCGCAATATGTGTTGGAAGTGACCGCCCCTGATGGCGCTGAAATCCTGATTCCGATGGTCGATTTCTTTATCGGCGAAGTGATGGAAAATCCCGGTGTGATAATTTTGATTAACGCCGAGAGTTTGCTCTCGGAAGCCGGCGAATGAAAATTGATATCCTGAGTCTGTTTCCCCAGGCTTTCACCAGCGTGTTGGAAAGCAGCATCGTGGCAAGAGCCATCGCCTCCAAGGCTTTGGAGGTGGGGATAAGCGATTTTAGAGCTTTTAGCGGCAACAAGCATAACCAGGTTGACGACTATGCCTTTGGTGGCTTCCCCGGCATGGTTATCCGGGCAGAACCGATTTACAAGGCCATCGAAGAGCTTTTGACCGATGGCTACGCCCCCGTGGTGTATTTCACCCCTCAAGGCAGGGTTTTGAATCAAAAGATTTTGGAACATTATTCCAGCCTGCCGAGGGTGATTCTGATTTGTGGACACTACAAGGAGATTGACCAGCGCTTGCGGGACCTCGCCGTTTGTGATGAAATTTCCCTGGGAGATTATGTCCTTTCCGGAGGTGAAATCCCGGCTTTGGCTTTCATCGACGGTGTGGCAAGGCTCCTACCCGGAGTTTTGGGCGATATTGGTTCCGCTGAAATGGATTCCTTTGCCCAAGGCAAGGCTGAGCTTGGCTTTCCCTGTTACACCCGTCCTGAGGAATGGATGTCACAAAAGGTTCCACCCGTTTTGAGGGAAGGGAACCACGCCAAGATTCAAGCCTGGGCTCAAACGCAGTCCCAGAGCCTCACCAAGACCCGGCGTCCGGATTTGAAGCGCGAAAAATAGCGCTCCTTTCTCTCCGGCGATCGCGAACATTTTTTTAATAATACCAAGCAGGAATAAAAGTTTCCACATCTGTTAGGCGTGGAAAAACGGATTCTGCGACGCCAGCCGCGTTTGAACGGTTTGGCGATTCTGACCTTAACGAAAAAGCTGGAGCCCAAAAACCGGCAACAGCAATGGACTGAAGTTCAAGATGCGGCGGATTCCCACCTCGGGTTTCAAGGCCTTGAGGTGGCGGAAATGATTCGTCCGCGGTACCGTTTCCTTTGCGCAGGAAGTCTTTTATTCCGAGTAGATATAGGGAGGAACCCATGGATATTCTGCACACAGTTGGCAGAGACCAAATCAGAACCGACTTTCCCGATTTTCGCCCCGGCGACACGGTGAAAGTCCACTATAAAATCAAAGAAGGCGGAAAGGAACGCATTCAGGTGTTCCAGGGTATCGTGATTCAAAAACGTGGATCCGGTATCTCCAAATCCTTCACTGTCCGTAAGATATCAAACGGCGTTGGTGTTGAGCGTGTTTTTCCTCAAAGCTCGCCAAACATCGACAAGCTCGAAATCGTCCGCTATGGTCAGGTTCGCAGAGCCAAGCTTTTCTATCTGCGCCACGCCAAAGGAAAAGCTGGACGCATCAAAGAGCGCAGACGTTTCACAGCATAGCTTAAGAAAAACTGTCACTCAGAGCCCCAGACTCCAGCGCGAGAACGGGGCTCTGGTTTTTTCAAGGCGGGAGGCCTAAAATGGCATCGCAGAATATATATGGATTCAGCTTCGAGGGTATGGAACTGGGGATTGTGGTTAAGGATGGCAAGGTTCGGGAAGTGGAGTTTGGAAAATATCCTGACAAAGGTGGGGGAGAGGAAGTTGAGGAAGTTCGCAGACAGTTGCGGGAATATCTGAGCGGGAAAAGAAAAGAGTTTGATTTGAAGCTTGAGCCTCAGGGAACCCAGTTTCAGAAAGATGTGTGGAACGCCATGCTCGAGATTCCCTACGGCGAAACACGCAGCTATAAAGAAATTGCGCAAAGAATCGGCAGACCTCTGGCGTATCGGGCCGTGGGACAGGCTTCAAACCGGAATCCGATTGCCATCATCATACCCTGTCACCGGGTGGTGGGCTCAAATGGTTCGCTGACCGGATATGGCGGCGGCATGCCCATCAAGATCAGACTTTTGGATTTGGAAAAAAAGGCTGAAAAGAAATGACCCTGGGAATTGGGACAGACATCGTGAAGGTGGCGCGCATAGCCAGATTGTTGGAACGCCATCCCGAGTTTATTCACAAGGTTTTCACCGCTTCCGAAATCGAATATTGTAATTCGCGCTCGTTTCCGGCTCAATCCTACGCCGCCAGATTCGCCGCCAAAGAAGCTGTGATGAAGGCTCTGGGCACGGGTTGGGACGGTCAGGTGAATTGGCGTGACATCGAGGTTTTGAACACCGGGGAGGGGGTTCCAAAATTGAAATTGCACGGCTTGGCGCTGGAGCGTATGAAAGCTTTGGGCGCTGAGAACGCCCTGCTTTCGTTGAGCCACGAAAAAGAATTCGCAGTGGCTTTCGTTGTGTTGACTGGCAAAGCTTGACAAATGGATGTGATATGAATATATTGGCTGAAATTGAGGTATTTTGAAATGGAATGTTATGTTTTCTTCGGTATTCAGGGAAGCGGAAAAGGCACGCAGGCAAAGCTCCTCAGCGAGAGGACAGGCTTTCAGCATGTGAATATTGGTGACCTGCTGAGGGAACAAGTGGCCCTGGGAACCGAACTGGGAAAACAGGTGAGCGGAACCATAGGCCTGGGTGATTTGGTTATGGACGAGATTGTCTATAAGCTTGTGGGGGATTCGTTTTGTGAGGGTTGCAAGGGTATTGTGTTTGATGGATTTCCGCGCAATATGGCTCAGGCAGAGTATCTGGTGAAGCATTTTGAGGTGAAACACGTGTTTTTCCTGCGTTTGGACCAAGAGAAAGCCATCGAAAGAATCTCATCCCGAAGGGTTTGCGCTTCCTGTGGCTTGAATTACAACCTGGTGAGCGGAGCGCCCAGCCGGAAGGGAATTTGTGATGATTGTGGGGGAAAACTGGTGGTTCGCGACGACGACAAACCAGCCGCCATCGCCCGGCGGTTTAAAAAATTCTACAAGCGCACCCTGGCTTTGCGTGAGTTTTTCCAAATAAGAGGCTTGCTCTCGGAAGTGGACGCCAGCCTGGAGATAGATGAAGTTTCGGCAGCCATCAATTCGATTGTGGATACCGAAACCGGCAACAGATAATGCGTAAATTTATCCGGGCGGTTCTTTCCCAAGTGGAATGGGCTGCCTACCTGTTGGCGATTTGGAGCCTTTTGGTTCTGTTTTTGGAGCCGGTAATCAGCCATTACGCGGATTATAACGTGGTTCAAAACTGGACAGCGGGGGCAAATCTGGTGTTTTTGGGTTTGGCAATTCTCAGCCGCTTGGTTTTGAAAACTGGGAGAGGAATTGGCAAAACAGTGTGGTTCGACCTCGTTATGTTGGTTCTGGGCACGGTATTGATGGTATTTTATGCCAGGATTGTCATCTTTTTCCTGTTGATCCGACAGACTTTTTTCATCCTGGATTTTTTCATTTTCAGGCTGTATCAGGGAAAGGTCTATAAATGGCTGTCGAAAAACCCGCCGGTGAGCCTGATGTTGAGTTTCCTGCTTGTAATCCTGATTGGATCGGTGTTGTTGATGTTACCGGTGGCGAACACGCGCAAGGAAGTTACGCCGGTTGTGGACGCGCTTTTCACCGCCACTTCGGCAACCTGCGTCACAGGGCTCACGGTTTATGATGTCGGCTCGTATTTCAGCAAGTTTGGGCAGATTGTAATCCTGATTCTGATTCAGATTGGCGGGCTGGGGATTATGACGGTTTCCACGGCTTTCGCGCTTCTTTTGGGCAGGAATATCGATTTAAAGCTGAAAAATGTGATGAGCCAGGTGGTGGGTGGGACGAACAAGGTCAACGTTTTGCATCTTTTGAAGAATATCGTGATTTTGACCGTGAGTCTGGAGCTGGTTGGCGCCTTGATTTTGATGGCCAAGTTCCTGAGGGGAAACACCTTGAGCCACGCCATCTATCTTTCCGTGTTTCATTCAGTTTCCGCTTTTTGTAACGCGGGATTTTCGGTGTTTCCGGATAATATGGCGAGATTTGGAGGCAGCGCCATCGTGAGCCTTGTCATCCCGGCACTTATCATTCTGGGCGGTTTGGGTTTTACCACCATCATTGATTTGCTTCGCTATTTTTTCAAAAAGGACAGGGTTAATTCGCTTAATTTGCACACGAAGATTGTGTTGGTGACCACTTCCGTGCTGATTTTGGGCGGGATGTTGTCTTTTTTGACCATGGAATATCACGTTACGATGAAAGGGTTCACGGCACCGCAGCGCTTTCTGAGTTCATTTTTCCAGTCTGTCACCCTGCGTACAGCGGGTTTTAGCAGCTTGGATTTTGGAGCGATGAGCAAGGCGTCCATCTTTGTGAGTATGATTTTGATGTTTATCGGCGCGTCGCCTGGTTCCACCGGAGGCGGGATTAAGACCACAACGTTCGCGGTTTTGGGGCTGACAATGGTTTCCCTGCTGAAGGGGCGCAAGGATATCAGCGTGTTTGGAAGGCGCATCCCCTCCAATAATTTCAGGGAAGCGGCAGGTTTGGTTTTTCTTTCCGCCGCGATTTTGTTTTTCGCTGTTTTGGCGCTGCTGTTGGTGGAGCCTTTTTCGCTTGACAAGCTGCTATTTGAGGCTGTATCAGCTTTTGGGACGGTTGGCTTGAGCATGGGCATTACTCCCTATCTCAGCCCGCTGGGCAGAATCCTGATTACGTTTTTGATGTATGTGGGCAGGATTGGTCCTTTGACCCTGATTTACGCGTTCGCGGTGGGGTCAAAGAAAACGAACATCAAATTTGCCGAGGAAACCATAGCCATCGGCTAAGAGGATGAAATTATGGCACGTTACGCAGTGATTGGATTGGGGCGTTTTGGCATGACCGTAGCCAATATTTTGGCTGAAAACGGGATGGAAGTTTTGGCCATCGATAAAGACCAGGATTTGGTGGATGAGATAAGCAGTCAGGTTTCACAGGCTGTTTGTATGGACGCCACGGATGAGAACTCGTTGCGGAACATGAATTTGAACGAAGTGGACGCCGTTATTGTCGGCATTGGCAGCAACATTGAGGAATCTGTGTTGAGCTGCGCGATTTTGAAAAAGATTGGAGTTGGCATCATTCACGCCAAAATTGAGAACCATCTGCACGGCAGGATTTTGGAGCTTATCGGTGTCAAGCGTACCATTCTGCCGGAAGAAACTGTTGGCTCGCAATTGGCGAACACGCTCATCTCCAAACATATTTTGGAATATTACAACCTCACCAGCGGACACGTCGTGATTGAACTGGTCGCGCCACAGGAATTTGTGGGTAAATCGCTGCAAGAGTTGGCTTTGCCTACAAACCGCGGGATAAATGTCATCGCGATTAAATATAGCTATCTGGCAGTGACCGACGAAGGTAAAAACATTGTGGAACAAAAGCTTAACGATATGCCTGGAGCGAATGACGTGATTAAGGAAGGAGATGTTTTGATGTTGATGGGACGCAAAAACGCGATGGATAAACTGATTGGCGATGTGGCGCGCCGAAGGGAGTTGAAATGAAAAAATCGATTGTGGGTCGCTACCATCTTTTTTGGGCAGTGTTGATGGGGTTAATCCTGTTGCAGAGCGCGGTTCTATTCGCTATCACGCTTCGCGGCAGGGAGTTTGATTCCTTGGTGAATGATTTGCAGACGGCGCTGATTTTGTCTGTGTTGGTCATATTCATCTATAGCGTTGTGATTTATAACATTGTCCCCTTGATGCTCAAAAAGAACCTGCGCCGGACGGAGAAATTGATCAGCGAAATCACGCATGGGAATTATGATGTGGATTTGGATGCAGAAATCAAGGAGCTGGGCTCAGACCGGGAAATCATCGGCCTTCTAGAAGGTTTGAAGCAGATGTTGCGCAGTATCCACGGTTTTGACCAAGCCAAGGAAAACAAAATTTACGAGCATGACCAGCGCATAAAACAGCTCATCAACCTGCTTCCCCAGGGGGTGATTATCGCTCTGAACAACGGTGATATTAGCTATTGCAACGACACCCTGAGACGGCGCTATCCCTCCTTGGTGGAGTGTTTGAACATTCGCGACCTGAGGCTGAAAGACGAATTTGACCAACGGGTTTTTAGCAAGCTAATGGAATCGCTGAATCACGGGGATAACCTTTACGACCAGAGGATTCCTTCCTCGGACTATCATAAACTGACCATATTGAATGGAGCAATCGTCCGAAACGCGGCTGGTGATTCCATCGGCGGAGTTTATACACTAAGTTTTTCAGAACATGCGAAACAGGATTAAGGTAGTTTACGACAAAGACGAAGCCAGCCGTCTGGATAAACATCTGGTGGACTTGAGGATACAAGAGCTCTACAGTCGTAGCTTCATCGAGAAATTGATTGAGGAAGACCGCATCCTGGTGAATAATATCCCGGTGAAAAAGAGTTTTCTGCTTTCCAAGGGCGACGAAGTGGACATTTCCCTGCCCGAACTTATCACTGAGGAAGTGGTTCCACAAAATATCCCGCTGGATGTGGTTTATGAAGATGAGCACCTTGCCTTCATCAATAAACCCGCGGGAATGATTGTCCATCCTGGTTTTGGGGCGTCTGACCAAACCCTCGTGAACGCCATTGTTTTTCGTTGGCGGGAAGACCTTTCCAGTGGGAGGGAAGCAAACAGACCTGGAATCGTGCATCGTCTTGACAGAGGCACATCGGGTTTGATGATAATCGCCAAAAACGACCCCACTCAAAGCGCTCTGAATGATATGTTTGCCCGCAGGCAGATTAAAAAGACCTATCTGGCAATCACCACCGGGGTTCCAGACCCCGCGGAGGACAGCATTGAAAGCCACATCGGACGCTGTACCAGCAATCCGCGCAAGATGTGTGTGACCCCGCAGGGACGCTGGGCTTTGACCCATTACGAGGTTGTGAAATTCTATCACTATTTTTCTTTGGTGAAGATTGGACTTGAAACCGGACGGATGCACCAAATCCGGGTTCATTTTGCCGACCGTAACTATCCGCTTTTGGGTGATTTGCTTTATAATACACGCAGGCAGGTTCACGCCTTGGTTCCAGACAACATGAAGCGCAAGGTGACAGAATTGCTGACCAAACATCTGTTGAGGCAGGCTTTACACGCTTGGCGGCTGGAGCTGGAACATCCCATCACAGGCAGACATCTGGATGTGAGGGCGGAGCTTCCCGCGGATTTTAATTATACCCTGGCATGGCTGGATCATTATTTTGCCATTGACACAGAAGCCTGGGATTTAAATTCGATCCTGGACAAGGAAAAGGAAAAACCAAATGACTGATAAACAAGATAGAAGCCCTTTCAGCAGCATTGAGGAAGCCATTGCGGTTATCGCGGATGGCGGAATGTTGATTGTGGTGGACGACGAAAATCGTGAAAACGAAGGCGACCTTCTGATGGCGGCAGACGCTGTGACACCTGAGGATGTTAACTTTATGATTTCCCAAGGGAAAGGTCTGCTCTGTGTCCCTCTTGAAGCGGAGGCGATGGAACGTTTGGATTTGCCATTGATGACCGAGGAAAGCACAGACCGGCATGGCACAAAATTCACTATTCCAGTTGACCTGCGGGAAGGAACCACCACGGGAATTTCCGCGCAGGAACGAGCGAAAACTATTGTCGCTTTGGCTGACCCCAAAAGCAAGGCTCAGGATTTTATGCGTCCCGGACACATTTTCCCTCTTAGGGCGGAAAAAGGCGGCGTGTTGAAGCGCGCCGGACACACGGAAGCGGCGGTGGATTTGGCAAAACTGGCAAGGCGTGTTCCAGCTGGAGCGATATGTGAGATTATCCGTGAAGATGGTCAAATGGCGCGTTTGGACGACCTGATTCCCTTCGCCGAAAAACATCAGTTGAAAATTATCACCATCGAAGACCTAATCTACTATCGCCGTCACCGGGAAAAACTGGTGGAATGTGTTACAAGCGCAAAATTGCCCACACCTTATGGAAATTTTGACATATGTACCTATAAAAGCACCGTTTCTGATGAATATCACCTGGCATTGGTGATGGGGGAGATTAACCCCGATGAAGAAATTTTGGTGCGGGTTCATTCCGAATGTCTCACAGGAGACGCACTCCATTCCATGCGCTGCGATTGTGGCGAACAGCTTAAACGCTCTTTTGAGCTGATTTCCGAAGAAGGAAAGGGCGTGATTCTCTATATGCGCCAGGAAGGTAGAGGAATTGGTCTCGTCAACAAGCTGCGCGCTTATCACCTCCAGGACGAAGGATTGGACACCGTGCAGGCAAATTTGGATTTGGGTTTTCCCGCCGACAAGCGGGATTACGGAATCGGCGCTCAGATTCTGCGGGATTTGGGCCTCAGAAAAATACGTTTGCTAACGAATAACCCCAAAAAGATTGTCGGATTGCAGGGTTATGGAATTCAGATTACCGAGCGGGTGCCAATCGAGATTGAGCCTCGCGATTCCAACTTTGAATATCTGCAAACCAAGAAAAATAAAATGGGCCACATCCTTAAACAGGTGTGAACCAGAAACCCATCATCCCATCCTTGAGGAGGATCGATGCTTTTTCTAAAATCACTATTGTTCATCGTGCTGAATGTCGGCTTCGGCCTGTTGTTGGTTTGGCTGGTAAAATGGTTCTTATTCAACCCCCGCCAAAAAAAGATATTTGGTTTCACAAATCCGCTCACTCCCGGTTTTTTGGTGCGTAAGCGAGATTGGGTGTTCAACAAAGCCAGGGACCTTTTGCAGGACTATCTGGAACAGGCGGATGACCCAAGAAGAAGTTCCGGATATCTGTTTAAACTGGAAGAGGATTTGCGGGAATGGACATGGGAACAGATGTCTTTTGTGGACAACTGGCCCCTTTTACCGAGAGGTTTGAAAGCAAAAATCCGAGATTTGATTGCATCTGGAGCACGCAGTCTTGCCGCAAAACTCCTTCGTAAAACCGTGCCCCATTTGGTTCAGCAATGGCGGATTGAACACCGCATCGATGATTTTGATGAGAAGTTCGACCTGGAGTTTTTCACAAAATATTACAACCAATATCTCCATAAACCTGTTCTGAAGGTTGTGGGTGCCATCAATCTGGTGCTTGGTATTTTGAATATGGTGATGTTTTTAGTATTGGCTTAAGTGGGTCAGAGGCATTATACATATTATAATAGCTCATAATGAGTGCATCTGCTTTGACGCAGATAATAATTCCAATTGACAATTCAGGAGCGCAAAATGGAAGAAAAAAACAGCCGGATCCCCAGAACATTGCCGGTATTGCACATCAACAACGTTGTGATGTTCCCATACCTTCTGATGCCTCTGGTGGTGGCAGATGAAGAGTCCAGACAGGTGATTGACCATGCTCTGGCTCATGATAAAACAATAGCATTTTTCCTGGATCGGGACAAAACCGGTCCAAACGATATTGGCCTGCATGAATATGGCACTGCCGTAACCATTTTGAGAATGCTGAGAAACCAGGATGGTTCCATCAGCCTTCTGCTGCAGGGAACCTCCAGGATTCGCCTGCAGAAAACAGCCCAGCGGGAACCATTTATCATGGTGGACGTGCAAAGCATTCCGGAACAAACATCCGAGGATACCGAGGTTCATGCCTATCGCACCATCGCGATTGAGCTCATGGAGAAGATAGCCTCTGAAAGCACGATTTTGAACAACGAGATGATTGCCGGGCTCAGCAGTATCAAACAATCCGGGCGTGTGGCAGATATCATCGCCGGAAACCTGGACCTTCAGATTGAAGACCGTCAGGCAATTCTGGAAACGGTTGACCTCAAACAGCGGTTCAAATATCTGAACAACTGTTTGGCGGAAATGATTCGTCAGATGAGGATGGAAAACACCATTCGCAGCAACATTCAGCTTGAGATGAGCGAAGACCAGCGCAGATATTACCTGCGTGAACAACTGGACGCCATTCGCAAGGAACTGGGTGAAAGCGATGAAGTTAGCAAGGAAATCCTCAAATGGCGGGAACTGATTCAAAAGAATAAACTCCCGGATTATGTGGAGGAAGTGGCGTATGAGGAATTGGAACGCCTGGCATCAATGCAGCCAGCCGCCAGTGAATACGCCGTCGTGCGCAACTATCTGGATTGGATTGTGAACATGCCCTGGAACACGCACAGCAAAGACAGTCTGGATTTGAAGCGCATCGACAGAATCCTCACCAAAGACCACTATGGCCTGGAAAAACCCAAGGAACGGGTTCTGGAATACATCGCGGTGAAAAAGCTGAAGGGACACCTGAAGGGTCCCATCCTCTGTTTTGTGGGGCCTCCCGGAACGGGCAAGACCTCCATTGGTCAATCCGTTGCCCGCGCGCTTAAAAGGAAATTCATCCGCATGAGCCTGGGCGGAATCCACGATGAAGCTGAAATCCGCGGACATCGCCGAACCTACATCGGTGCCATGCCTGGAAAGATTATGATGGAAATCAAGCGCCAAGGCACGGCAAACCCGGTTTTCATGCTGGACGAGATAGACAAACTGGGACGGGATTTCCGGGGCGACCCAGCCTCAGCGCTTTTGGAAGTGTTGGATCCAGAACAGAACCATAGCTTTGTGGACAACTATCTGAACCTTCCCTTCGACCTTTCCGAAGTGATGTTCATCACCACGGCAAACTCTTTGGACACCATCCCTCCAGCCTTGCGGGACAGAATGGAAATAATCGAATTCACCAGCTATCTGGAGAACGACAAAGTCGAGATTGCCAAACATTATCTCATCCCCAAGGAAAAGGAAGCCAATGGTTTGGCAGACCATCAGATTCGCTTTCATAAATCAGCCCTGCAGGAGCTCATTCGCTATTACGTGCGGGAAGCAGGGGTTCGAAACCTGCAGAGGCGGATTGGAAGCATCTATCGCAAAATTGCCAAGGAAGTTGCGGATGGAGATGAGGCAACCAGCGTCATCAACGCCGCCACGGTGAAAAAATACCTCGGCCCCCGCAAGTTCAGCCTGGAGCTTGCCAATCGTAAACCTGAGGTCGGAATTGCCACGGGGTTGGCTTGGACCAGTTATGGTGGCGAGATTCTCTTTTGTGAAACCACGGGTATGCCTGGTAAGGGCATCATCACGCTGACCGGATTGTTGGGTGAAGTGATGAAGGAATCTGCCCGCATAGCGCTCAGCCACCTGAAGGCAAATGCACATTTTTATGGCATTGAGCCTCATAAATTTGAGAAATACGATCTCCACATACATATACCTGCCGGAGCCGTTCCCAAGGATGGCCCTTCAGCAGGAATCACGCTTACGACGGCACTCGCCTCGCTTTTCACCGGCCGAAAAGTGAAACATGATTTGGCGATGACGGGCGAGGTGACCCTCACCGGTAAGGTTTTACCTGTGGGTGGATTGAAGGAGAAAATCCTCGCCGCGAAAAGAGCGGGAATCAAACAACTCATCCTGCCCCGTGAAAATCAGGAATCCATCAGCGATTTTGCGCCCGATATTCTGGAAGGGATGCAGATTATCTGGGTTGATACGGTGAAAGAAGTGTTGGATAAGGTTTTGCTGCCTTCCGCAAGTGACAGGACAGACAAAAAAGCTGGCTGAAGATGGAACTCAAAGCCTCTGTTCCGGCCATGCCTGGCTGGGTTTTAGAGATTGAAATCCGGCAAAAACCGCAATCCATAGAGATTTTCGGTTTGAGTTTCTAAAACCTGGCATCCTGACCTGATGGACCGTTTTCCGAATATCCTCATCCTGCTGGATTTACCATCCGCTTTCATTCCGAAAGCGGAATTTGTGTTGAGGACTTTTTGTCGGATTTTGCGCCTTCATCCTCAATTTACCTATGGCGACAGGATTGAAGGTGTGCATCTGTATTACGGACCACCCACGCATCATGAATACCCATTGAAGATTTATTTCGATCCAGCCACGCCATCCTTTTTCGACAGCCTGGAGCTGTATCCTCTTGATAAGGTGGATTTTTACCGCTACCAAGGGGAATATATCCCCTTCCTTTTTTCACAGCCGGGCCCCATTTTTGCCTTTGGTCAAAATACAATTTCTTTCCATAAAGATATTGTCGCCAGCGCCTTCTATTTCCTCACCTGCTGGCACGAATATATTCTGGGTCGTCATGGCGAGCCGCGTGGACGTGTGGATTTTCGTCAATCCCTGCAATATCGTTGGGATTTCACTCAAATCCCTGTGGTGGATGTATATTGCCAGATGTTGCTATACACCATTGAGACTGTTTTGCCCCAGTTTATCCGGGAAGTGAATTGGAATGAAGACCGACGTTTCGCACTCTCGCTTTCCCACGATATTGATTATTGGAACTACTGGAGCGGGACTCAAAAGACCGACACATTTAAATATAACCTGCGAACCTGGTTCCGTCGACCTCTCACAGCCACGTACAAGATTCTGGGACACAGTTTCCACAAAAACCTGATACATAACCCGCGCCGCCAGATTGCCTGGATGGTTCGAAAAGAGCGGGCATTGGGTGTCAAATCCACTTGGTTCCTCCTTGCCAAAAACGATTTTAAGGATAAACGCCAGAATTATATCTCAAACCCCAAGGTATTGGGTCGACTTAAGAAATTGCTTGAGGGAGAGGAGATTGGCCTTCATGGCAGTCCCGAATCCGCGTTTGATGAAAGTGTGTTGTGGACAGAACTGGACAGGTTGAAACAGGCTGGGTTTAAAATCAAGGGCTATCGTTCCCACTACCTCCATTTCGATTATCAAAAGAGTTTTAACATCCTGGAAAGGGCGGGGATTAAATATGATTCCACGCTTGGATATTGGGAAAACATCGGTTTCCGTGCTGGCATCTCTTTTCCATTTTACCCGTTTAACATCGAGGAAAATCGACCCTTCCGGGTGCTTGAAATACCGCTTATCGTGATGGACACCACTCTGCATTCGCAAAAAGCCATGAATATGAACCCTTTTTGGGCGAAAGTGACGCTGGGCAGGATGTTGGATATGGCGCAGAAATATCAGTCTCATCTCTCGCTTCTTTGGCACAACAACACATTCGATCCAATTGATTTTCCTTTTTGGGGCAGTGTTTATTGGAATGTTTTGCGCCGGGCTGTCCGCAAGGAAGCCTGGATTACCTCTCTCAACGAGATTGCCAAAGAATGGATTAATATGGAATAGATTATGAAAAAAGCCTTAAACTTTGTGACCAGCCTCCTTTGGAAAGCCTTTTTTATTCTTGTGATGCTGGTTGTTTCCCTTCTTTTACCCTTTCAATATTTGAGCCGGCTCTTTGTTTCCAAACGCCGCCAGCGTCATAACGCTTGGAGGGTCGCCCGCGCCTGGGGGAGGGTAACCTTCCTTTCCACAGGTTCCAAGCTGAAGGTCACTGGCCTGGAAAACATTCCTGCCGATGGCTCCATTTGCTTTATGGGGAACCACCAAAGTTATTTCGATATCCCTGTTCTGTTGGGCTTTATGGGGCGGCCGCTGGGTTTCATCGCCATGCAGGAACTTGCAAAAGTACCTGTATTGAATGTTTGGATGAAGGAATTGCCAAGCTTTTTTCTGGATAGGGAAAACGCCCGTCAGGCTCTCACAATCTTCAAGGAAGCCGCTCAAGTGATGAAGGAAGGCCTGCCCATGCTGATTTTCCCCGAAGGCAGGCGTGCCACTGATGGCAAAGTTGGGGATTTTCAACTTGGCAGTCTCAAGCTTGCCCAAATGGCTGACGCAACCATCGTTCCCTTCGCCTTGGACGGCACCAGGAAGATGTATGAATTTGATGGAAACATTCACCGCAATAAAGTAATTCTCACTGTTTTTCCACCCATCACTCCGCAGGATCCGATTTATCAGGATAAAGAAGCTTTGGCAGAGCATCTCCGCAGCACCATCCAAGCCCATCTTCAAAAGCCAAGACTCTGAATTATGGGGTTATAATATAAGAACGAGTCTGTTGTAAAAGATTATTTCTGAGCCTAAACTTATATCTGGCTTAAGGTTGCTTGAAAAACATAAGGGACACTAAGGGCGGCAGCCAAGAGCGAAGGTTTTTATTTAGCAATACGGATGAGTTCATCTTCGCATCAAGATGAACGACAATAGGTTAATCGAAAATTTTAAGACTCTTGCAAGTTGCCCAGATATTCTATTGCCAGGATGGTGATGTCGTCGCGTCCCTTCTCCGGGTCGGCAAAATCTAAAACTGCTTCCAGGATTGCATTGGTTGTTTTCTCGGCTGAGACGCCCTTCAACTGTGCCAGGGTTCTTTCCAGCCCTTGAGTTCCAAAGAGGTGTTCGTTTGGATTCGTGGCTTCTGTTACACCGTCTGTCACCAGCAGAATTTTATCTCCGGCTGTGAGTGTGAATTCCTCACTTTTAATTTTGATATTCTCAAAAAAGCCAAGCGCCGTGGAGTGTGTGCGCTCGTGTTTGTGGATTTGGCCATCATTACCTAAAATATATAGTGGCAGGTGTCCCGCGTTTGAAAATACGCAAACTCCGCTAACAAGATCGATAATTCCCAACGCCATGGTCAAATAGCCAGCTTCCAACTTGTGGCTCATGAAAAAGGTGTTCAATTCGCTCAAAATCGTTTGCGGTTTTTCATGGTTGGGCGCGATGTTGCGCAGAAGTGTGGTGGCCATGGTCATGGTCATCGCGGCGCCTACACCCTTGCCCACAACGTCCGCGATTGCAAAAAGGAAGCGTCGATTATCAACCATGAAATAGTCAAAAAGGTCACCTCCTACCATGCCGGCTGGCTCCAGAAGTCCATAAACATCAAGGTTGGGGGGCTTGCTGGTGTTACCGTTTGGGATCAGGCTTCTTTGAACGTTGGAGGCAAAAGCCAGTTCTGCGCTGATGCGATTCTTTTCCTGGGTCAGTTCTTTCAGGTTTTCAATATGCGTGCTTAGTGAACTCTTCATCGCTTCAAAGTTTTCAGCAATCACTTGGACTTCATAGGATTCTGACTCAATCGGTGGCGATGGGCTCAGGTCTCCCGCGCCTGCCAGTTTGATTCCCTCCACCAAATCCATGAGTGGCTCATTCAACGTTTGGACCCTGAACCAGAGCATGAACGCCAAAACCAAAAACCCAAACAGGACTGCCAGAGAAAGAATGATGCTTAGATAGCGCAAATGCGCGAAAACCTCGCGATGAGGAACCATCGCCACCAGTGACCAACTATTTGAGGGCAGGGGATGAAACGCAATCCAACTGTCGTCAATGTTTCCCAGGTCTCGGCCACGCTCAAAACCTTGCTCTCCTCTCACCACTCGTTTTGCCACTTCCCTCATCTCTTTTGTGGGGGTGAGGTTAACCAGGTCGAAGACTGTATAGTTCATTGCCAGGCTGTCGCGGGGATGGGCCATAATCATGCCGTTTGAGCCCACCAAAAAAGCCGTCCCGCTTTCCTTGACCCGCATTTTAACAACAATTCTGCGCAGGTTTGCCAAGGGCAGATCCAACCTGATAATACCAAGGTTTTTTCCCTTTTTGGTCAGTTGGATACTGTAGGAACAAACAATGGTTTTTGTTCCTTCGCCGTCATACCATGGATCGCTCCAGTATGGTCGTCCCGTCAGCCATGGAATCTGGTACCAATCTTTGAACAAAAAATCGTCGCTCACGCTTTGATTAGCATTAATTCTTTGTTCTTTCAGGGTGAAAGTGGTGGCATGTGATGAATTTGGTTCAAAATAAGCCAGGCAAGCCGAAGTCAGGACGGGGTTATCCAGCAAAAGATGGTGGATGTGGCGCTGGATTTGAGCATCATCGTAAACCCCATCATTCACCACACTTTGCAGATTTTTTGCCAACGAAATTATCCCCGAAAGATTGCGATCAATAATCTGGACATTGCTTTCCACCAGGTTTGAGATTGACTCTTCCTGGTTTGTTCTTTCCACATCGAAAAGCATTCTCAAAATCACAAAAAGCAGAGAAACGAAGAGAACCGCCATGAACAATAAAAGCTGTCCGATTAATTGAGAGCTCAATCTCTGGGTCTTTTTCTTCATTTTCATCGTGGGCAGAACTCCTCATAGGGGATGGGTTTGTCCAGTTCTCCGTTTTCCATTAGAATCTGGTTTGCAAAATCCAAATCGCTTTTTTGCAGTATTCCCGGCTCCCCGGCTCCCAAAACAAGGTCTTGCAAATGTTGAAGCATCCATCGTTGGTGTCCGATGTTTGTGGGGCGATGGTTGCTGCGCATTCTTTCGGTAACGATTTGGAGAGTTTCCTCCTGGTTTTCAAAGGCGTAAAGCCAGCCTTCCTGAGTTGCCTCGGCAAAATCCCTGCATTGTTGAGGGTGTTTTTGATAATAATCTTTCAAAACATACAGCCCATCCTCAACCACGTTGAATCCCAGTTCTGCCAGGCTGAAAACAGTCAGATCCTCTTCGTCCAATCCTGCCATCAGGATGCGGTGATATTCGTTGTAGGAGGTGGCGTTCATCATGTCCACAGCGTTGCTGAGAAGAAGGTTAACGCTCCAATCGATTGGAATGGCCCGGATGCCCAAATCTTGCCTGTCCAAAAAATAGCGGACATAGCTTTGTCCTCGCCAGACACCAACTTTTTTCCCTGCCAAATCTTTCAGATCTCGAATCCCCGAGCTCTTTTTTCCCACCAACAGGGTGGCGCTTTTTTGAAAGGTCTGCCCGATGTTCACCACCTGTCTTGGGCTGTTGAAATAGTTCATCCCCAAAAGGAGGTGTAAGCTCACCACATCCGCGCTTGAATCCAAAAGCGAGCCGTAAAGCAGATGATCCGGACCGCCTTCCAAAATTTCCACATCCAAGCCACGTTTGAGATAAAAACCTTTCTCCAAGGCTACGTAAGCCCCGGCAAACTGTGCCTGATCCAGCCATTTCAGCCTATAGCGCATTTTAAAGAGACCCTCCTTCTCCAATTCCGTGCTGTCCATAGCTGCGTTTTTGGGGGTTGAGGCAGGTTTTTCTTGCCTGGGGCATGCAGCCAAAAGTAGTAGCAGGGCACACAACAGGCTCAAGGTCTTTCTCATTGCTTTGGCATCCTTTTTTTCGCTGAATCTTTTTTATGGTTTTGAAGGGCAGCGCCCCGACACATCTTAGGCAAATAAAGAAAATGCTTTGACAAAGTCAAGCGGTAAATGGAATAAAAAACACAAAACTGTGGAAAATTTTACACAAAGCACACTAAGCGCGAGCCAAGCTTCAGCTTTTTTTGGTGTTGAAGATTTCCAGTGCTGCTCGTAAAAACTCCTTAAACAGCGGATGGGCCTTGTTCGGACGAGATTTAAACTGCGGATGAAACTGCACCCCAATGTGAAAACTTTGGGAGGGAAGTTCGATGACCTCCACTGTTTTTTCATCCGGTGAAAACCCACTGAAACTCAGCCCTTTTGCTTCCAGCGCCTCCCGGTAGGCCAGGTTGAAGCCCTGTCGGTGACGTTGTCTTTCGCTGATCCTGGCTCTTTTAAAAATCTTCCTCGCCTGACTGCCCACCTCAAGTTCCACATCCCTTGCGCCCAGACGCGTGCCCCCTTCTAATGGAATAAAAAGTGGATGTGGCGTATTGGGATCAAAAAGCTGGCTGCTGGCTTTTTTCAAACCACAGACATTGCGGGCAAACTCGGCTGCCATCGCCTGCATTCCCAAGCAGATACCCAAAAACGGGATTCCAGCCTTCCGGGCGAATTCGGCTATTGCCACTTCACCTTCCAAGCCCGCTGCTTCCAATCCGCCTTCCACCAGGATGCCATCCATATTCTGCAAGGCTTTTTTCAAGGCTGATCGCTGCAGGGGCTGGCTGCTGTCAATCCAGTTTAAATCCAGTGCTACACCGTGGAAGGCGGCAGCGTGTGTGAGTGCTTCCCCCACACTTTTATAGGCATCACGGTGTTGCACATATTTGCCGCAAACCGCGATCCTTAGCTTTGGTTCCTCCACTTCCGTGCAGCGCAGATAACGTTTCCACGCGGCAAGCCTGAGCGGTTTTATCTCAAATCCAAAATGGCGGCAGACAATCTTGTGCAAGCCGGCTTCACGATATATCAGTGGGCATTCATACACACTATCCACATCGATGGCGTTGATCACGCTGGCTCGTGGAACGTTTGTGAACAGCGCAATCTTGTCATAGATTTCAGGTCCAAAAGGTTTTTCACTGCGGCAAAGCAGGATTTCCGGCTGGATACCAATCTCCCTCAGCTTGTAGGCGCTATGCTGTGCTGGCTTGGTTTTCAGCTCTCCCGCCGAGCGAATCCATGGAATATATGTCAGCATCACGAAGAGGGTGTTTTGCACTCCCAGATCCAGGCGCAATTGACGAACCGCCTCCAGAAAGGGGAGGATTTCGATGTCGCCAACAGTGCCCCCAATTTCCACGATTACAATGTCCGCCTGTGGCCCAAGCTCCAGAATGCGACGTTTTATCTCGTCTGTAACGTGGGGGATAACCTGCACCGTTCTTCCCTGGTAACGGCCTTCGGCTTCACAGCGCAAAACACTTTCATAAATCTGGCCCGCGCTACAACTGCTGTTGCGGCTCAAAGCCTGATCCAAAAAGCGCTCATAATGACCAAGATCCAGATCCGCCTGAGCGCCATCGTCGGTCACGAAAACCTCACCATGTTGCAGAGGACTCATCTGTCCTGGATCAAGATTAAGGTAGGGATCCAGCTTCTGGATCTGAACCTTGTGGCCCATGCTTTTCAGCAAAACACCGATGGACGCAGCGGCGATTCCTTTTCCCAGAGAGGACAGAACGCCGCCCACAACGAAAATATATTTTGCCATAAATCTAAAAAGAAAAATCAAATGTTGGGGCCAGCCTTTGAAACCGGCCCCGAGGTTGTCTGTAATTCCAGGATGATTCTCCCGGAATCCAGCTTGTTAATACTGTGTGTTTCGCCTGTCTCGGCGGAAGAATTATCAAAATCCCATCAGCAGATGCTGGAAAGCTCTGCCAGTGATTCTTTGATCGCACCAACTGTGTAGGCAAGATCTTCATCAGTGTGGCGATAGCAAATATAACCGTGGTGATAGGGCTGCAGGAACACTCCCCTGCGAATGAGCTGGGTATAGAATTCCACGCGCAGTTTTTTGTAAATTCCTGCATCGTCACGGGGGAAGGTGATGAATGGCATCCAGGGCGCGCCGGAAAAGACGGCGGGAATTCCTGAGTCTGCCACAACCTTGGAGACCTCTTCGGCAAAACGCTGGCCTTTTTGAGCAATCACTTCCAAAACTTTGTCGCGTTCAAGGATTTCAATGGTTTTGAGGGCGGCAACCTGAGCGTCTGAATTCGGGAAATAGGTGGAGGAGAGGAAAACCTCTTTTTCCAGAACTTTCATGATGTCGCGTTTGCCAACCAAGGCGGCGACAGCGTAGCCATTGGCCATGGCTTTGCCAAAAGTGCTGAGATCAGGAGTGACGCCAAAAAGCTTTTGGGCACCACCCATGTCACAACGGAAACCGCTGCGGATTTCATCAAAAATCAACACGCAGCCATACTGGTCTGCCAGTTTGCGGACGCCTTCCAGGTATCCGGGCTTGGGCATTTCCACTTCCGCGCCCAGAGGATGGCCCACGGGCGTGATGATGATGGCGGCCATATCGTTGGCGTTGGCTTTCAGGATGTCTTCCAATTGGTCGAGATCGTTGTAGTGAAATTCAATCGTGTCTTCGTGGAGTTTTTCCGGAACACCGCCTTTCACTTCAACACACCAATCGTGCCAGCCATGATAGCCGTGACGGGCAATTTTAAGTTTGCCGGTGTAGGCTCTGGCGACGCGGATGGCGATGGTTGTGGCATCACTGCCGGTTTTCACAATTGCAGCCATCTCACAGCTTGGGATCAATTCTTGCAGTTTTCGCACCAAGGTATTTTGCACGCTCTGAGTGAGGGAAAAGCAAAAACCTTTGTTGCGAATCTGCTCCATCACGGCGTTGTCGATTTCTTCTTCGCGATAACCGATAATCACAGGTCCGTAGGCGCAGAGGTAATCGATGTATTCGTTGCCATCGACGTCAATGATGCGCCCGCCCTTTCCCTCTTCAAAGAAGATTGGATATTCGCCTTCAACGAAGTTGTAGGGTCTGCGGATACCGGCCACACCGCCGGGAACCAGGGTTTTGGCCTCGGCAAAGAGGGCCATACTTTTGTCGAGCTTCAGTTTTTCAGCCATTTATTTTTCTCCTTATTATAATTCCCAGATTGAAGCGATTCCCATTCCGCCTCCGATGCAAAGCGCCGCCAATCCTTTATGAACGCCGCGTTTGCGCATTTCATGAAGCAGAGTCACGATGATGCGGGCGCCACTGGCTCCAATGGGGTGACCCAGCGCGACGGCGCCGCCGTTGACGTTGACAATGTCGGGATTGAGCTTTCCAACAGATTCGGCTTCCAGTCCTTTGAAAACGGCAAGGGATTGCGCGGCGAAAGCTTCGTTGAGTTCGGCAAGTTCGATATCGCCAAGACTCCAGCCGCTTTTTTGCAACAGTTTTTTGATGGCGGGAACGGGACCGTAACCCATGATGGCAGGGTCAACACCGCCTGAAGCGGTTCCAGCCAGGGTTCCCAGAATGGGCAGCCCCAGTTCATGAGCTTTTTCCTCGCTCATTAAAAGCAAGAGCGCGGCACCGTCGTTGATGCCGGAAGAGCTTCCAGCGGTGACACTGCCGTCGGCCTTGAAGGCTGGACGCAATTTGCCCAAAGCTTCAACGGTCACACCTTTGCGGGGAAATTCGTCGGTGTCGATAACCAGCGCGTCGCCTCTGCGTTGAGGAATCACGATGGGCACGATTTCGTCTTTAAAACGTCCTTCAGCAATCGCCTTTTCCGTTTTATTCTGGCTGGCCGTTGAGAAGGCGTCTTGCTCCTCGCGGCTGATTTGGAATTTTTCCGCCAGATTTTCGGCGGTGACGCCCATGTGGTAGTTGTTGAAAATATCGCTGAGTCCGTCCCGGATCATCAGGTCGGTCATGGTTTTCTCGCCCATTTTTCCGCCCCAACGCATGTCCATTGAGACGTAGGGGATTTGGCTCATGTTTTCTGTTCCTCCAGCCACAACAATATCGGCTTCTCCAGCGGCGATCATCATTGCGCCCAAGGCAACACTTTTCATCCCTGAACCACAAACCTTGTTCACGGTGTAGGCGGGGATATAGTCTGGAACTCCGCTCTTGATTGCCACTTGGCGGGCGATGTTTTGCCCGTGTCCGGCTCCGCATACGTTGCCAAGGATAACTTCATCAATCTGTTCAGGCTTCAAGCCGGTTTCAGTGAAAATGGCTTTGAGAACTGCGACGCCCAATTCCACTGCCGAAACATCTTTGAAAGCACCTCCGAAACTTCCGATGGGAGTACGTTTTGCACTCACCACAACGGTCTTTCTCATGGCTTCCTCCATCTTTTTATTTTGTTTTCTTGCACCATAATTTTCCCGCCATATTCGGTCAACTGCTATTTATGATTCGCGCGAGAAATTGGCTGGGAAAGCGGATGAATTGGGGATATTTTGGTATGTTGGGAATCGTTAATATGGTTTTCAAATATGCTGAATTCCCGAATAATCCTACAATTCCATCCAAGCTTGCCTTGCTTTCTCTCACCATTTATACCACATCCCAATGTCCGAAGAGAATTATCAAGCACCATACATAAGAACGAGTTGGTTGTAACGTCCTCATTTGTGCCTAAACCTATATATCACTTATGATTAGCTTTTAAAACATAAGGAAGACTAAAGGCGGCGACCCAGAGACAGCCAATTTTTACCTGATAAACTGCTGAAAAAAAACTGAAGAGCGGATTTTCTATAGTCCATTGACATTTTGAAAAACCGCTCTTCTTTTATTTCGATTATCTAATTTTTGATTTTGTCGATAATATCCCGGCAAAGCTTTCCGGAACTTTCCAGGCTGGGACTTTCCACATACACCCGGATGATGGGCTCGGTTCCGCTCTTGCGGATGTGAATCCAGTGGTCGGAGGCGGTGGCTTTCACGCCGTCCTGCAGGTCGATTTCATAATCTTGCAGGGCTTCCTGGGCGCGTTGCATCGCCTTATCCATTTGCGAGGGTTCCAACTCCAGCTTTCCCTTGGCAAAATGATAGCGGGGCAGCTCAGCCACAATCTCAGAAAGGGTTTTTCCGGTTTCGGCCAAAAGCCCCAGAATCAGCGCCATTCCTGCCACAGCGTCGCGGGTGTAATTCACTGCAGGACAGATGATACCGCCGTTTCCTTCGCCGCCAACCGGGGAGCCGCGTTCCAGCATCTTTTTGCCCACATTAATCTCGCCAACCTTGGTGCGATGAACTTTAACCCCAAACTGTTTCGCGATATAATCGCTGAGCATGGAAGAGGAGAGGTTCACAACGATATCGCCCTTGGCTTTTGGCAGAATAAAAAGCTCCGCCAACGCCACGGAATATTCCTCACCGATGCAAACGCCGTGTTCATCAACGATGGCAAGCCTGTCCACATCCGGATCGGTGGCAAAGCCAAGGTCCGCCTGCTGGCGTCTCACTTCCACTTCCAACTGCTCCAAATTCACGGCCTGCGGTTCGGCAGGATGGGCGAAAATACCGGTGGGGGAGCCGTTAATGCTCACCACCTCACAGCCCAGTTCTTTCAGCAATAGCGGGGAAATCAACCCACCCGCGCCATTCACCGAATCAACCACCACCCTGAATTTTCTCTCCCGGATTTTTTGCAGATTCAGCCAGGGGATATCCAAAACTTTTTCAATGTGATGGCGGATGGCATCTTCATCCTGGGACAGAGCGCCCACATTTTGCCAATCCTTCCACGCAATTTCCTCTTCAATCGAGCCAAGGAAATCAGCGGCTTTCTGGGCGGCGAGGAACATTCCATCTCCATCCACAAACTTCATCGCGTTCCATTGAGGCGGATTGTGTGAAGCTGTGATGCTGATTCCGCCTTGCGCGGAGTGCTTTTTCACATTCAAAAGGACGGTGGGGGTGGAAACGATTCCGAGGTCAATCACATCACAGCCCACACCCAAAAGGGCGGCTGATACGCTGTTTAACATCGCTATGCCGGTGGTGCGGGAATCTCTGCCAACCACGATCTTTGGCTTACCTTCGCGGGCGGGATTCAGCGAATATTGGGTCATAAACTCGCCAAACCGCGCCGCGAATCTCATGGCATTGGCGGGATCCAAGCTGTCACCGAAGACACCGCGGACCCCGCTCACGCCGGTCATAAGTTTGCTCATGGGCTTTTTAATAACCGTATTTATATCTGTTATCAATTATTTTCGCGTCTTTGCGAAGCTGCATAAACCAGCGGCTGAATGCTTCGTTTTCCAAGCGTTCACGGATTTCTTCCTGTTTTTCCTTGGTGAAATTCTTCATATCGGGCTTGTTGCGGGTTTCAGCAAAGATGATGAAGGGGCCTTCTTTCGTGTTCAACAAAGCGGAATATTGGCCGCTGTTCAGCGCCAGCGCGGCTTTGTCGAAATCTTCCAATTGCGCGTTCACGGGCGCGGGAAGGCGGCTGCCGGACTTGTGTTCGTTGAGGTCGAAAACCTTCCAGCCTTCTTCCACCGCTGATCTCAGATAATTATCCTTGGAAACACGTTTGACGAAGTTATCGGCTTTGGCTTTCACACTGGCAATCTTTTTCTGTTTTTCAAGATCATACTTGATTTGCAGCTTTTTCTCGCCAAAATCTTCGTAATAGGTTTTCACATTATCGGTGATTTGGGCAACGAGATAGCTCTCTTGACCGCCCATATTCATGAAAAACACTTCCGAAACTTTGCCGGCTTTTTTGGCTGTAATGAATTGGAAGAGGCCGCCGTGTTCTCCGATTCCTTCCATCTGAGGGGTGTCGTGTGGCAACCAACGCGAGGTTACCGCTTCCATTTTCAGTTCTTTGGCAGCTTTGTCCATCCCTTTTTTGGAAATCAGTTTGCCAGCTTTTTTTGCTTGATCTTCCAGGTCACGGCGGGTTTCAGAGCTGATATTCACCTTCAGGAGGATATGGCTGGCGCCGATTTCTTCCTCACCCGGGGTTGTGGAGAAAATGCTGTCGCATTTAATGATATGCCATCCAAAATCAGAGCGGACAGGCTTGGAAATCTGTCCCGGTTTCAGGGCGAAGGCAGCTTTTTCAAATTCTGGAACCATCCTGCCTTTGCCAAAACGACCCAAATAGCCGCCATTGGCGCCGGAGCCGGGATCCTCGGAATATTCCACCGCCAAATAAGTGAAATCTTCCTTTTCTTTGGTGAGCCGTTCATAAAGCTCGTCAATTTCGCTTTTCACAAAACTGTAGTCCTCGTCCGACGGCTTGATGGGGAAAGTCAGATATTTGATGCGGGAAGCGGGGCCTTTTTTGAATTCTTTGTTCTTGTTGTCTTCATAGTATTTTTTGATTTCCGCTTCGGTGGCTTCCACAGTTTCAGCCATGTTAAAGTCGAACCAGATTGCTTTGCCGGTCACGCTGTCATTTTCCTTGTTAAACGCAAATTTGAGGCTGTCGGCTGTGATACCGGACTGCTGTATTATCTTTTCCTGCAGTTTTCTGCGGGGCAGGTAATCTTTCATATAATCATAAAGAATCTGGCGCAACTGGGGGTTCGCGTTCAGGGCGGCCAGATATTTTTGTTTGTCGAAGCGTCCATTGGTCTGCAATTCGGGGTTCTGTTGAAGTTCAGCAGGAGCATCGTTTTGCATGGCGTGCTTGATTTCCGCTTCAGTTACCTTGATCCGGTATTTTTTAAGCTGTTGTTTCAGAAGCGTTTCGTCCACCAGTTCCTGCCAGGCAGTGTGGCGCACGTAGCTCATCATTTGTTCGTCCACCCTCTGGCCCTGGGATTCATAGCGTTGGACAATTTCTTGGATCTTGGCGTTATATTCGTTGTGGCTGATTTTGGTTCCGTTGATTTTTGCCAGATAGTTTCCCTTGAAACCTTGCAAAAGACGTTCACCGCCAAAGATTCCACCAGCGCCGAGGCTCAAAATGAAGGCCGCGGCAACGATATAGACGATAGCTTTTTGTTTTTTTCTCAGTTGATCGAGCATTTATTTCCTCCCATGTTGGGTAAATTTCTATGGTTTTAAAAGCCAATATTTTTTGGCGCTGTTTTTGGCAAAGGTTTTTTTAAGTCTCCGCTCGCCAAAGCAGGAATAATCCCAAAGCGGCAAAGCAGATATTTGGCACCCACGCCGCCAAAACGGGGTCGATGATGCCGGCGTATCCAAAGCTTTGAGCCATTCTAATCAGAATGAGCTGGGTGAATCCCAAAGCCAGCGCGAGCGCAAAAAGCAGTCCGCGCCCACGGGAGCGGATATTGCTGGTGGCGATGGGCACAAAGAAAAACACGGCGATGAGATTTGTGAGGGGAAAAGCCAGTTTCAAATGTAAATCCAGCGTTTCCCGGTTTGCTTTTTCGCCTGTTTTTTTGAGGCTGGCAATGTGGTCTCTCAGATCAAAAAAGCCCAAATCCAGGCTCTTTTTTCCCGCTTTGGTAAAATCCTGGGGTGTGAGGTCCAAAAGCTTGCCGGCGTTGGGCGGCGGAGCCTGATATTCGATGCTTTGCCTGCCTGTGAATCCACGCAGACTGCAATCTCCCAATTCCCAGCCATCTTTTTTCCAAATGGCGGTGGAAGCTATGGCACGGCTCTTGATCCCCGTAAAACTGGAATCTGCCCAGGCAATGTCAATTCCGCGGATGATGTTTTGGCTGCCATCATAAAAAGCAATGTGGAAAAACTCCCCATTTTCACCTTGAAAATAGAGGCGGGCTCTGTCTGCCGGAGCTTCGGGTTCAGCGCCCCGGATTTGTGTGTCATAGAGATTGGCACGGGTTTTTTCCGCAAGAGGCATCACATATTCGCCAAAAACGGCAATCATTATGCTGATGATGACTCCCAAAATGAAAAGTGGCAACAAAGCACGTTTGATGCTGATTCCAGCCGAGCGCACGGCAACGCTTTCGTTGTGTTTGGAGAGCGTGTTCATCATGAACATTCCGGTTATCAGAATGGTGAGCGGTGAACTGAGCACGATGAGATAAGGCAGGCGCAGCGCGTAATACAGGATGGCATCCTGCAGGCTGGTGCCGCTTCGCATGAGCGGGGAAAGATTGTCTATCACATCAATGACGATGAAAACCGTGCCAAAAGAGAGAAAGACAAGCAAATAGGTTTTCAGGAATTCTCTGGTGAAATAACGGTCGAGGATACGCATAGCTTTAATGGATTAGTTCGTCGGGCATGGATTTACCCTTTACTTGTCTGTGAGACAGACGCCAGGACAAGAGTTTAAGGTTCACCAGTTGTTTCTCCCTCAGCGAGAGATGGATGAGAATCATCGCTAAAATGGCAAAGACTATATTTGTGAGCCACATCGCCCAAAAAGGTGCCATCATGGCGCGGTCTGCCAGTTCTTCTCCACCGGTGAGGGCAACGTAATAAACCAGAAAGATAAAGCTGGAAACCGAAAACGCCATGCCGATGCCGCTGGAGCGGGTCATGAGTCCCAGTGGTGCGCCCAACAGCACAAAAATGAGGATAGCGGCGGAAAGAGCAAACTTTTTATGGTATTCCACCTGCAGGGAGCGGAGGCTTTCCAAGCTGTATTGCAATTGGTCTTCAGCGGCTCCCTTCATGATTCCCAAGCGTCGCTGTTCCACGTCCTTTTCATGCGGATCCGGCAAAGCCTCAAGCTTTTCCAAGCGCGCCTGCAGGGCTTCGATTTCCTTTTTTCCCTGTTCAAGCTCAGTTTCTTTTTCCCGGATTCCTTCCAAAAGCTGTGGATGCGTCATCTCACGGTCGCTGCGAAAACCCATATCCGCAAATTCCATACCCGGTGCCAAATCCCGGATATGGATGCTGAAGCTTTCGAACTTCCGAACCTGGTATTTTTGGGGTTCACGTTCGTCTTGTTCGTGCATTTCACCGTTTGTGAGAGTCACTTGAATCACATTTCCGCCGTCAAGCTGGCGCAGGCTGCCTTTTTCCGCGCTAATGAGACGCGGCGTCCGGGTTTGGCTGCGGTCATAAATCAAAATACCCTGCAATTCGTTTTCGGTGTTCTTTTTCGTGTAAATTGTGTAGTCACCCAGGGTGGTGAATTCTTTTTCCTTGATAATCGTCATCGGTTTATGGTAGGCAATCTTCAGGGTCAGTTTTTTCAGCTTGTGGTTGGTGTTTGGCAGAAAAAAATGGTTAAACCAAACCATGCCCAAGCTCATCAGAGCAGCCACCAAAATCAATATCCACATCGTTTTATAGATGTTTATACCGCTGGATTTCATCGCGGTAATTTCACGATCCACGCTCATGCGGCCAAACGCCAGAATCGTTGCCACCAGCACCGCCATGGGGATGGCAAGAGCCAGCATGTAGGGCAGCGAAAGCATGAAAAGCCGGAAAATGGTTGCAGCGTCCAATCTTTTGTCGATAATCAGGTTAATCAAGTCGATGGCGCGATCTGCCAACAGCACGAATGTGACCACCGTCAGCGACAGAAAAAAAGGCGCGATATGCTCCCTGAAGATATAACGCGGCAGAATTTTCACGAGGAGAAAAGCTCCATAAGGCGGTCTTCACTGATGATTTGCACACCTGGGGTTTTTTGAGCTTTGGCAAGCTTGGAGCCGGGTTTTTCGCCCACCACCAGATAATCCAAATTTGCGCTAACGCCGCTAACCACACGGCCTCCATGAGCGCGGATGCGATCCTCCATTTCTTTTCTGGAAGCGCTGGCCAGACTGCCGGTGATAAGAAAACTTTTTCCTTCCAAACTGACGGAAACGCGTTGCGAACGCTGGCTGAATCTGAGTCCCAAATCCCGCAGGGCAGCCACCACATCCCGGTTTACCGGATTCGCGAACCAGGCGACAAGCGAAGCCGCAACCTTTTCACCCACATCCTGAACCTGAGCCAGAGCTTCCGCGTCCGCCGCGGCGAGCGCGTCCACATTTCCAAAGTGTTCGGCAAGCCCGAGCGCAGTCACAGCGCCCACATGGCGGATGCCGAGAGCGAAAAGAACCCGGTCGAAATTCTGGAGTTTTGAAGCTTCGATGGCGGCACGGAGGTTTTCAGCGGATTTGGCTCCAAAGCGTTCCAACTCCGCCAGTTTTTCATAATCCAGGCGGTAGATATCCGGCAGGGACGCAACATAGCCTTTTTCCAAAAGCCGTGCAACCAGGCTTTCACCCAAACCACGGATATCCATGGCATTGCGGGAGGCAAAATGTTCCAGGCGTTTTTGCAACTGCGCGGGACAGGACGCGTTCGGACAATAGCTCATGGCGCCATCAAGATCACGTTCCAGATGGCTTTGGCAAACCGGACAGTTTTTCGGAAACTCCGCCGCAACGGCACCTGCGGGACGTTTTTCAGGCAGGGTCTGCAAGATTTTGGGGATGATTTCGCCGGATTTTATGAGGCGGACGCTGTCCCCGATATGAATATCCAGGCGCTGCATTTCGCCCTCATTATGTAGTGTGGCGCGGGAAACTGTGCTGCCGGATATATAAACAGGCTCCAGAATCGCTACCGGAGTCACAGCGCCAGTGCGCCCAACTTGGAATTGCACATCCAAGAGCCGGGTTTCTTTTTCCTCCGGTTTGAACTTGAATGCCACCGCCCACTTGGGGCTTTTGGCGGTGTGTCCCAAACGGCGCTGAAGCTCCAAATCATCGGTTTTCACAACCACGCCGTCAATTTCGAAGGGAAGGCTGTGGCGCTGCTCTTCCCAGCGGTCACAATATTCTTGCAGAGCCGGGAAGGAGTGAAATAACTCGTGGGTGGAGGTGATGGGAAAGCCAAGTTTGCCCAGCCATTCAATCAAATCGGATTGAGTTTTCACAGGCAGTTTTTCGGCTTCGCCCAAAGCATAAAAAACCGCCCGCAGATGGCGTTTTTTCACCTCCGCGGTGTCTTTAAGCTTGATGGAGCCGGCGGCGGCATTGCGGGGATTGGCAAAGGTTTTTTCCTCATTTTCGGCGCGTGTTTCGTTTAGCTTCAAAAAATCCTGCACCGGGATGAAAACCTCACCGCGAATTTCCATGGGGGAGAGATGTTCAATTCTTTCGGGAACGATTCCCAGAGCGCGGATATTTGCCGTCACCACTTCGCCGACAAGACCATCTCCGCGCGTGGTGGCATATTGCAGTTTCCCATTTTTATAATACAGATTGATGGACAAGCCGTCAATCTTCAGTTCCGCCACCAAAGGAGGGAAAAAACCCAGTTCCGCCGTCAGTTTTTCACACCAAATCCGCAATTCATCAGTGGAATAAGTGTTGTCCAAGCTGAACATTCTCACCAGATGCGGAATGGTCTGAGCGCCGGGGCGGAGGTCACTTCCCACTTCCTGGGGCGGCAGTTCTTGCCTCTGATTTTCGTCCAGGCTGGCTTCCAGCTCTTTGAGCTGCGTCACCAATTGGTCATATTCAAAATCCGAGATGACGGGATTCGCCATCTGGTAATAAAGAAGGTCATGACGCTCGATTTCGGCGCGCAGTTTTTTTATCTGTTCCTGCAGGGTTTGGGTCATAATTCGTAAAAAGCCGGTCGTCTGTCGGACACGATTTCGTTCATTTCGCTCACGTTTTTGTCCAAAGCAAGCGCGGGGTCGATTTCAACGGTTTTCACCCCAATTTCGGTGGTCTCCATACGCGTTAAAATTTCGCCCTTGGTGGCAAGTATCTGACTCATGCCGGTGAAGGAATGCTTCATCTCGCCTTCTCCCTCGGAACCGATGCGGTTTGAGGTGATGGAGAAAACGCGGTTTTCCAAACTGCGGGTTATCATCGCCTGTTGACACCAGGGCAAAACCAGATTTGAAGGATGGCAGAGGATTTGGGCTCCCTTCAAGGCCAGCGTGCGTGCGGATTCTGGAAAATACCAATCGAAACAAACCATCATACCAATATTCACACCACCTTTGGCAGGATAGACATTCAGGCCGGTGTTACCAGGTGTGAAAAACAGCTTTTCCCGATAGTAGAGATGGGTTTTGCGGTAAACGTGGTAAGTTCCATCGGGGTTCAACAAAGCGGCGGAATTGTAGAATATATCGCCATCGCGTTCGGCAAAGCCATACACGATGCTGAAATCGCCTTCAGCGGCAAGATTGCTCAAAGCGACAAACGCTTCAGAGATGGGGACAACTTCGCTGGTTGCCAACACATCTTCACGCGAGCGGAAAAGATATCCGGAAATACAAAGCTCTGGCAGAACCACCAGATCGGTCTCGAGACCACGCAAAAGCTGGGTGAGCTTCGCGATGTTTTCCCGCGGATTCAAATAGGCGGGTTCAAACTGCAGAACGGAAACCCTGTAGGTCATTTCTTTTTTTATATCTCCTTGTGTTTATTAGGCTTGGAGGGAATAGACGCCAATCAAGCCACAAAATAGCATTTATTCAGAAAGACAGATTTTGGTCAAGCTATTTTCTGGGAAGCGGGTCTTTATCCTGTTTTTAGCCAAGAAAACCGGAATTATTAAATCGCCAAATCCGCGAGTAACATGGATTAGAAAGCATCCTCTTGCTTGCCGCCTTATGTATCCCTTATGTTTCAAAAGCTAAATTTAAGCCAGATATAGAGATAGGGCTTGGCTCATCGTTTCCCAGCAGACTCGTTCTACAGTATATGGATGGCTTGTATTATCCGCTATTTATTGAGGCTTCCTTTCCCCTGGCTCATGATTAACCCGCACATGACTCGGGAACATCCCATACGGGACAGAGGATGATGGTTGATTGATGCGAGGAAGGATATTAGTTGGCGCCAAGGGCCGAGTTTTGGAGATGAAGACGGAACCTGGCTATGATTTTGTCGGTGAGTTCGTTCATGGCAAGGTTCACCATATCGGATTCCTCGGGTGGCAAGGGTTCCAGTTTGCGAATCAACTCCATGGTTTCTTCCGAAAGGGCGCGCTCATCCCCTCCGTTTTCTTTAATCCTTGCCCACTCTCCAGTCCAGACGTATTCTGCGGTCACGGTGTCTTTATCTTTCAAAATTCCGGTGCTCACTTCCACCAGACTGAAAGTTGCGGTCACGCGGACGGAAACGGTTTTAAGATATTTTGTGTAGACGCAACTGACGTCTTTGTACACATCGCGTTCTTTAAGCTTGCCCTTGTTGGTATAATATGCTTCCTTCCCAGACATGATGTTTTTTGTTTCCCTCAAATCCACTTCACTTTCCCGCTCCGGGACGTAGTTCACCTGGATGATTTTGCCCGTAATGATTTCGTGGGCGGTGAGGAATTTAGCCAGGATATTTTCGTCTTCAAAGTCCGGACTTTGGGGATTGCCGTATTGTTGTTCATTCAATATGGCTTCGATGTCTTCGCGGCTCACGATATCCCAATATTTGCGTATTTCGGGGTCGCGGATGAGTTTGGAGATTAGCATGTCGGGAAGGAGATCGATAAGGCTGCCATATTTTAAGGTGCTGCCGGATTTATCTTCAAAGTTTCCCACCGCGATGCGTTTGATGGCAAATTGTCTGGAACGAGCCAATAGAGCGGGGGTATCCTTATATTGAGGAACGAGTTCCACCACTGTTTGAAACTCGTTGAAGGCCTTTCTGTGGGCGTCAGGATCGTTGTTCAGTGAAAGGATTTGCAGCCCATTTTGATAGTGAATTTCCGCGGCTTCGAGCTTGGCATCAGCCAGAGTTTGCTCAAAATCCCTCAGTTCAAGCTCGATTTGTTCACCGGTTTTTGCGTTTATAAAGGGATGGACGCTTTCCAGTAGTTTTTGCTGTTTTATGAGTTGTTCGTATTCTGGGATAATGAATTCCAGTGCCTGTTCACGGGGCAGGGCATTGAATTTGCGGATGCGCTCGTCTGCTTCAAAAAGGAAGCGTGGCCAAGTTTTCGCCAGCAGGGCCTGGCTTTTGCTGTGTTTGGGTTTGCGGCTCAGGATTTCCACGCTACGATTGAGGGAGGACTCCAATTCGCCTTTGCGAAAATCGCGGGCAGCCTGGCGATATTCCGTTCGAGTTTTGCTGCAAGCCATGCCCAACAGCATCATCATGGCCAAAGCCGCTGTAAGAAGCCTTCTGGATGGCGTCAATATTCCTCCCAAACTGAAATTTGTTATTTTGTATTTCCAAAAGTGAAAGTGCCGGGGCTTTGTCAAGCACAATTTGTTGGATGTTGAATTTTCAAACAGAAACGGGGCTTGTGACAAATTCCTGAAATAGGACTTGGGGTTCGGAACGGTTTTTGCATAAATATGGATAAAACACTCACACAAGAACGATGAATTGGGAGGTAGAGTGAAGCTGAGAAATTTTGTGGTTTTGATCGCGGTGGCGCTGCTGCTTGTGAGCGGGTGCGCCAAACGTAACCCCGCCTGGCAAGATCAGGACCTGCTTTCCCTAGTCAAACAGATCAGCATGGCGGGAAACCCTGTGGATCTGTCGTTTGACGATAACCTGATTTTTGTGGCCCAGGATCAGGGTGGCATTTCTGTGATTGATCGTGCCAATTTCAGCCATCGCTGGTGGCCTGAAGTCAACCCTCCAGGCAGCGCGGATGCCGTCATGGCACGGATTCGCGGTGTTTCGGCTGTGGGAGAGCATAAATTGTTGTTTGCCAGCGAATATTGGGCTGCGGATAAAATACGCGTGATAGATTATTCCAATCCGGATTCTCTGCGCTTGCTGGATTCCATTACCGGCGGCACGGATAATTTGAAATCGATATATTTCAAAGCCATCGAAAACCCGACAGACGAGAATATCATCGAAGGTTTTTTCAGTGTGGGTGGATCCGAACCGCGGGCGCGTTACACACGCTATAACGGCTATTCCTACGTTGGTTCGGACTATAATATCATCACCACGCCCTGGGTTCCGGAACACGTGGATGCCAACGATACTCATGTTTTTCTGGCGATGGGTCAGCGTGGTTTCATGATTTACGACCGCCAAAGCCAACAGAAATTGGGCGAACTTTCACTTCCCGGCGAAGCGCTTTTTGTGAAGGTGAAGGGAAATTATGCCTGGCTGGCCTGCAGACAGGCGGGACTCTGCGTGGTGAATATTGCTGACCCCACCTGGCCGGTTTTGGTGAGTACTTTCGATACCACCGGCTATGCCACAACGGTTGACTTGAAAGACAATTATGCCGTGGTCAGCTCTGGCGGTGGCGGTGTTTATCTTTTCGACGCCAGCACTCCTGCAAACCCTCGTCTGCTTCAAAACCTCACAAACATGGGCTATACGAACAACGCGAAGTTCTGTGATGACCTACTGCTTGTGGCCGCACGCGACAAGGGTGTTTTAATCTACAAGATTCAATGATAATTACATTTACACAAACATAAAATCCGGGCTTGAAACCCGGTTTTTTCACTCAATAAAAGGCAATGGCGTGGAAAACGCCAATTTGGATTAAGGAAGATTTGATGAAGCGGATAAGCATTTTGGCACTGCTTTTGGGGTTGTGTGTGTTGGGCGCGCAAACCAGCCCTTTCAGCGTGAGGAGTTCATCCACCCAGCGCGTTCAGTTGGAGTTGGAGGTCCCTCAGTTGAAGATTGAGGAAGTGGAATTTGAGGGACGAAGGGTGCAAAGCATCGGCATGGATAAAGCGTTCAATGCCGAACCGGGATATGCTGAATTACCCGTGTTTAGCACCTTGGTGGCGATTCCTGCCCAGGGAAATTACACGCTCTCCTGGAGCCATGGCAACGTTGAATATATCGATGCTCCAGAGCTTTTCACACAAAGTGGGGGAGAGCAGGAGGGTGGATTGCTTCAGGCATCCAGTCTGGTTTTGGGTTCAGAACCAGCAATACTGCGGGATTTCAGAGTGGTTCAGCTCAGCGTTCATCCCTGTCAATACGATCCGCTTTCAGAGAAAATCGCTGTTTATCACGATATCAGGATTAGCCTGGATTTCAGCCCTGAGGAAGGCCCAAATGAACTTCCCCTGTTTGAGGGTTACAGCCCTGCTTTTGAAGCACTTTATGAAGCCCAAATCGCTAATTTCGACGATTACAGGCATCTGAGATTGGACAACACCCAGGCTCGCATTTTATTGATTCATGGCAACAGCAGTGACCAGGTTTTTTTAGCGAGATTGAACGAATTTGTGGCTTGGAAACGACAAAAAGGGTTTTTGGTGAATGTTGCCAGCACCGCTCAGGCGGGAAGCTCAAGTTCCGCCATCAAAAACTACATCCAAGCGCAGTTTAACAACCAGGACACAAGGCCGGATTATATCATTCTCGTGGGCGATACCAGCGGCAGCTATGCCATTCCCGCGTGGAACGAATCCTACAGCGGATACAGCGGAATTGGCGATTATCCCTACACACATCTGGCTGGAAACGACCTTCTGGGGGATGTTTTCATTGGTCGCATATCGGCGGAAAATCTTTCCCAGCTCATCACTCTCTTCCAAAAAATCTATGTTTACGAGAAAAACGTCAATAACAACGCTGGCGCCGCAGCCTGGCTGAATCGTATCCTTTTAATTGGAGATACTTCCAGTGGTTCTGGGATTTCAACCATTTATAATAGCAAATACATCCGTGAAATGAGTCAAAGGGCAAATCCGGATTATGAATACATTGAAAACTACAGCAGCGGCTTTTCCAGCACCATGAACACCGGTATCAACCAGGGTGTGGCTTATTTCAACTATCGTGGCTGGCTGGGCATGAGCGGCTGGAGTCCCAGCAACTCGCTTTCTAATGGACCCAGGATGCCTCACTCAGTCATGTTGACCTGCAGCACCGGCGATTATGGCTCCACCAGCACGACGGAAAACTTTATCCGGCTGGGATCGGAGGCCGAACCCAAGGGTGCCATCACCGCCATCGGAATGGCAACCACAGGCACCCACACGATGTTGAACAACGCTTTGGCGGCTGGGATATTTGAAGGTATTTTTCAGCACGGGATGAGAAACATGGGCCAGGCTTTGCTGAACGGACGCATCCATCTTTCAAACCTATATGGGCAAAGCAATAGCAGCCAGGCAAACAGTTCCGCGCATTGGTGCAATCTGATGGGTGACCCCACAGTGGAAGCTTTTGTGGGCATTCCAGGCAGCCTTCTTATCGATGCACCTGCCAGCATTCCGCGCCAAACTCCATTGGTGGAAATCTTTGTGACAGATGTCGACCAAAATCCACTGGAAAATATCTGTGTCACTCTCTACAACGCCGGATATGGAGATGTTGTTGCCACCGGGTTTACAGATAACAGCGGTATGGTGGCTCTCAGTGTGCCCAATTTCGTGAGTTCCGACCTTCTGGTGACAGCCTCTGCTCAAAACTATAAACCCGCTCAACAGACAATTGATATCGACGCCGCCGGTTCGCTGGTTTATTATTCCAAAACCACAATCGACAATGGCAATCATGGTTCAAGCGGAAATGGCGACGGTTTTATCAATGCCGGTGAGACCATCGCCCTGTTTGTGGAGATTTGCAACAGCAGCGCCGAAACAATTCAAGGCATCAGCGCCCAGCTTGCCACAGACGACCTGAAATTGAGCATCATCCAATCGCAAAGCGCCTATCCGGATCTTGATCCAAATATCTTGGGACAAAATGAGACTCCGTTTTTAATCCATTTCGACAACAATATCGACTCCTTCCACGATTGCCGCTTCAGCTTGGATCTGGTCGATGCCGATGGCAACGAGCGGAGCTTCATTTTCCACTTGGGAGCCTACAATGCCAACCTGGACGTGGCTAACTTCACAATTAGCGCCGGTGGTGACAATACCCTCGACCCAGGCGAGACAGGAACACTGAATCTGACCCTGAGCAACAGTTCAGTTTTTGGAGCTTTTGACCTTTATGGAGAACTGACCGCTTTGAACGACCTGCTTGTGGTGAACCAGCCAATTTCCTGGTTTGGCGGGGTGGGAGCTGGCATGAACGCCACATCCGTGGATGGATTTGAGATTTTTGCCCGACCATTGTTGATTCCCGGAATGGTAATTCCTTTCAGGCTGAGGCTATATAATGACCAGGGTTTCGAGCAATATTGCCATTTTTCCATCACCATCGGCAAGGTGAGCCAAAACACACCTCTGGGACCGGATGAATATGGTTATCTGATTTACGATGATTCAGATACCGCCTTTCCGGATTGTCCCACTTATGACTGGATTGAGATTGTTCCCAGTTTGGGCGGCTCTGGTTCCATAATATCAGGTTTTAGTGATCCCGGTTCCTCAAGTTCGGAGGGTGATACAAACGGCAGCACGGTGTTGAAAACGGTGGAATTGCCATTCAATTTTGGTTTCTATGGCATAGATTACGACCAGATTACAGTCTGTTCTAACGGTTTTATCGCAATGGGAATAACCGAGGACGGCGACTTCCGCAATACGCGCATGCCTGGAATTGGCGGACCTTCACCGATGATAGCGCCGTTTTGGGATGACCTCATCATCCCCTCTGGAAGCGGGATTTACCAATATCATGACGTGGAAAACCATCTTTTCATCATCCAATGGCAAAATCTGAAAAATGGCTATAACCGCAGCTCGGAAGAGACCTTCCAAGTAATCTTTTATGACCCAATGTTTTACCCCACTGGCTTGGGCGACGGCATGATTAAAATTCAATATAAGGTTTTTAACAACGTCGATGTGGGCGGCAGCGGCTCCGGGCCCAGACACGGAAAATACGCCAGCGTGGGCATCCGTGATCACAGCGGCATCCGCGGCTTGGAATATAGCTACAACAACCAATACCCCCAGGCGGCTCAGCCACTGGGAAATCAAAAAGCGCTGCTGATTACCACAACTCCCGTTCTTTTTCAACATCCACATCTGATGGTGGATGAGATTATCATCGATGATGAAAATGGAAATTCCTGGTTGGAACCCGGTGAGCGCGCACTTTTGGGCATCAAACTCAACAACATTGGCTTGGACGAAGCCACACAGGTCGAGATAAATGTAACCACATCCAGCCCGCATCTGAGCATCGAAAACCCTCAAAGCGCATATCCAAACATCCCCGGCAGCGGCTCGGGCGTAAACTTTGACCCCATCAGGGTTGTGGTTTCGCAGGATTGTCCCGGCGACGTGAATATCCCTCTGGAATTGAGCGTTAGCGCGGCAAACAACACCTGGGCTTATCCTTACAATTTGACCGTGAAAAAACCAATAATCCAAATGAGCGGGATATTCATCAACGACATTCAGGGCAACGTGAACGGCATGGCGGATCCAGGCGAGACCTTCATTATGGTGGTGAACTACACAAATCTTGGCAATGTGGACGCGCTGAACCTGACCAGCAATATCACCTGCCTCAGCGGGGAGGTTGATATCGTCAATCCCCAGCAAATTTTACCTCTCATCCCGGCGGGAGCCACAGTCCAGGCAGCATACACGGTTAGCCTTTCCCCGAACGTCATTGTTGGAAACAACCTGACTTTTTATCTCACCTATCTGGGCGATGGGGTGAACGCCCAAAACGAAAGCATCCTGCTGAATGTGGGAACCACAGGGATGTATGAGGATTTTGAAAGCACGGATGGCGGATTTATTCCGCATCCGACAAACACTGGCTGGCAGTGGGGAAGCGACTCCACTGCGGGCGCTCACAGCGGAAGTAAAACTTGGGGAACCCTGATAAATCAGCAATATTCCAACAGCGCGAATTGGACTCTCACTTCGCCGACAGTTTATGTTGGGGAAAGTTTTGTTCTGGAGTTCCACCACTGGTTCCAAACGGAAAACAATTACGATGGCGGAAATGTTTTAATCTCCACAAACGACGGCGTCACCTGGATAACCTTGACCCCGGAAGGTGGTTACACTCACAGCAGTGTTTCCGCCCTGGGAGGTCCTGGTTATTCTGGAAACTCGAATGGCTGGCTGCAAGCCCGGTTTTCCCTTGCGCCATACAGCAATCAAAATGTCCGCTTCCGCTGGACTTTTGCTTCGGACTATTCCCAAAATGGCGCAGGCTGGTTCATTGATGATGTTCAAACCACTGGCTTCCTTCCTTTTGCGGGAAAAGTAAGCGGCAATGTGGAAACCTCAAAACCTGATGAAGATTTTTGCCAAATTATGGTTTTCAACGATGAAGATATTGTAACCCAAGTTGCCCCGGACGGCTCTTATGAACTGTATCTGCCCTCGGGCGAACATAAGATTACAGCCGCAGGACCTGGTTATCTGGAACAAAGTGTGCAGCCCATTGCCTTGAACCTGCAAAATCCCAGCGCGGAACTGGACTATTTCCTCACTTGGTTTCCTCCTGTGGAAGAGCTCGAATTTTCCATCGTGGAAGATTTGCTCACCCTCAGTTGGCAGCCTCCGCAGGATGGAGTTGTTTCTTACAAAATCATCCGGAAGCTGAATTCTGGAAAGTATGAACAGATTGCTCAGGTGCAGGACGCGCAATACCTTGAAACGCTTATCATTGAAGGGGATTACCGCTATCAGGTCATCGCCTGTTATGAAAGCGGTGAAAGCGTGGGCAGCGAACCCGCCAGTTTTTCATATCCCTGGGTGAATCAAGATGATCCGCAAGCGCCGCCTCTGCAATCGCGGCTCCATCAAAACTATCCCAACCCGTTCAACCCCAGCACCACCATCGCTTTCGACCTGGAAAAAGCCACAAACGTGGAGATTTGCGTTTACAATGTCAAGGGACAACTGGTACGCGAGATTTTACACAGCAATCTTACAGCCGGCAGTCACAGTGTGGTTTGGGATGGTCGCGATGAAGGAGGCAAAACCGCGGCTTCTGGAATCTATTTCATCAAGCTGCGCTCGCCAATTCTGAACGCCACCCGCAAGGCCTTGTTGTTGAAGTAAGTCCTTTTAGCTCAGAAGCTTAAAACCCATTTGATTGCCAAACGTGTTTCCTGGCGGTCAATTGGGTTTTTCTTTGGAGCGTGTTCTCAGCCTAATTCGCCAAACTTGTCGGCAACAAATATCTGAACCAAGCTGAGGGGTTTCATTATATAAGAACGAGTCTGTTGAAAACAAAGGCTCAAAGCCATAAAACTATGTGTGGCTTATAGTTGGCTTTATAAACATAAGGGATACTAAGGGCGGCTAGAGAGACAGCAGACCTTAAAAGTCGTATTTGTTGATAACCGCCTGTTCAAGCTTCTGGTTCAGCCACTCATCAAACCAATCTGGGTCGAGGTTTTGGCGGAAGATGGCTTGAATCTTTTCCTCGTCAACGGGAATGGATTTATCCTGGTTTACGCTGATGACGCTGGGCATCCAGACTTTGCCGTTCCAGATAAAAGCTTTTTGGGCCTGCTTTTCCAGATGGGGCTTCAGGATTGAATAGGCGATGCGAGGGCTGTTTTTGCCAAAATCCTGAGAATCGGGACCAAGGTTTTTAATGCTGATCTTGGTTGCGTTGTCTGGAGAGGGGCTATTTCCATTTAGAATCGCATCAGAGATTTGCAGCGCCATCTTTTCACGCTTTTCTGCCGTCAGCAGTGCCATAATCTCGGTTTCCACTTCTTCCAGCGTGCGAAATTCATTCAAGGTCGCTTCGATTAATTCCACCACAATCCACTGCCGGGTTACAGTTGAATAAAGAGGCTCAAATATGTGTCCGGGTTTTTTACCAGGCAGCTCATAGCGAATGGCATGCACAATCAGAGGATCGGGATGCCAAAATTGTTCAGGCGTGTATTTTAGAGCTTTTACGCGTGGAAGGGAAAGTTCTTCGCAAGCCACAGCCATACCCTGTTCTCTGGCAAGACGAACCGCGATTTCCGCTTGAGGACGAGCTCTGTCAATACCGTTTTGCGAAGGAATATATGGTAACAGGAGGCGCCTGAAGCTGCTCAGGCTTTTGGTGCGTTTTTCCAGTTGGATCAGGCTGTATCCATCTCGTTCCTCCCGGGGTTTACTCCAACTGCCTTCTTCCAGAACGCTCAGCAGGGCATAGAGTTCGGGGTCCAATTCACCATTTTTAACAAAACCAAAATCTTCCAAAACCAAAAAAGCCGCGAAGGGATGTTCATTCCGCAAAAGCTCTTCCACAGGCTTTCCCGAAATGAGAGCCAGATAAAGCGAATCCGCATAATCGCGGGTCGCGGCAATATCAGTGCGTGAAGGAAGCACATCAATGCCCGTGTAAGAGAGGCTGATAGAAGGATCCAGGCGATAATCTCCCAAATGGCGCTGATAGTGGGTGCTTATTTCCTCTTCCGTGATCCGGGGCTGAATATCATCCAAAGCCAAAACCGTAAAATCCACATCCGCTCTGCTCTGGATGATGTTGCGGATCAGTTTTTTTTCGGCTGAAGTCAATAGCTCGTTTGCAATCAGCTTATCCTGCAATATCAAGATGGGAAGCCTCATTTCCAGATATTCCTGGCGCAGGTAGCCGAGGTTTTCCGGTGTATCATACAGCAGGGATTGATTGTAGAGCAGGGGGTCAAAAACTCCATCAACCATAAATCTTGGAGAGCTGCGAATGAAGGCAGGAATGTCGCTTTGCAGATATTCCAAAACTTCTGCGGGAGTTACGGTTATATTATATTTATTAAAGTGTTGCTTTAAGATGGTGACCCGCGCCAAATTCGTCCAGGTTTCCCATTTTATCTGTTCACGTTCTTCCCGGGAGGGCGCGCGGTTTTGGATTATTTGGAAGTTTTCATAGTGTCTGCGGTGAGATTCGTTGAAGGCGTTACGTGAGATGGGTTGACCGTTAATTTTACCAGCCAGATCGGTCTGGTTTGCGCTGCAGGCTGCCAATAAAAGCGCCGCCACGACGGTGATTAGAAGTAAAAAATGCTGTGGTTTCATAATTTGTCCTGAATGTCTTTTAGCTTGTTCCAGGCTTCGATGGGGGTGAGGGCGTCCAGCTCGAGGTCTTTAATTTCTTCGATGATGGGATCGAGCACATCGGCTTTGTCCGCCAAAACTTCAAAAAGCTCCATCTGGGGCTGGGTTTTATTCAGTTTGCGGCGGATCGAAGCGGTCAGTCCCTGGGGTGAAAGTTCGTGATCTTCCAGATTTCGCAGGATTTCACGAGCGCGGCGTACCACCCTGTCCGGAATTCCCGCCAGCCTTGCAACCTGAATGCCATAGCTTTGGTCCGCTCCGCCGCGCTCAATCTTGCGCAGAAAAATCATCTCGTCGTTGTATTCTTTGACTAAAACGTTGTAGTTTCGGATATCAGGATAGATGTTTTCCAGTTCCGTCAGTTCATGATAGTGGGTGGCAAAAAGAGTGAGGGTGCGCTTGTATTTTTGGATGTATTCGATGATGGACCAAGCCAAGCTCAGCCCGTCAAAAGTGGAGGTTCCGCGCCCAATCTCATCCAAAAGAATTAGTGAATCCTCTGTGGCAGTGTGAAGGATATTAGCGGTTTCAATCATTTCCACCAAAAAAGTGCTTTGACCCTGGGCAAGGTTATCGGAAGCGCCCACACGGGTGAAAACACGGTCAAAAACGGGCATCAGCAGTTTTTTAGCCGGAACGAAGCTTCCGATTTGAGCCATAATGGCCAGCAGACCCACCTGACGCAGATAGGTGGATTTTCCCGCCATATTCGGTCCTGTGATAATGGCGATGGTGGTTTCAGGATAATCCAGTTGGGTATCGTTGGGGATAAAATCCTGGTCTTCAATCAGTTTTTCAATCACAGGATGGCGTCCGTCTTCAATGGTCAAACTGCGTTCCTGCGTAAATTGTGGACGGCTGTAGTTATTTTGCCAGGCCAGCCAAGCCAGACTGCTCTGAACGTCGATTAGGGCTATATTTTCACCAAGTTTTTGCAGCTCTTCCAAACGCGATGCCACGCTGACGCGAAAGTTTTTGAACAGCTCATATTCCAGGCTCTTGTTCTTTTCCTCAGAACTGAGCACCTTGGCCTCAAATTCCTTCAGACGCGGTGAAATATAGCGTTGGGAATTCACCAAAGTCTGTTTGGGAACCCAATAATCCGGCACTTTGGAAGTGTGGGCGCTGCCCACCTCCAGATAATAGCCAAAAACTCTGTTGTAGCCGACCTTCAGGTTGTTTATCCCCGTTTTTTTACGTTCATCATCTTCCAGGCGCGCGATCCAGGATTTTCCATCGTGGATAAGTCCCAAAAGTTCATCGAGATCACTGTCATAGCCTGGTTTGAAGATGCCTCCATCGCTGATGGTAACGGGTGGATGCTCTTGAATGGCGTCTCCAATGGATTGCGCCAAATCCTCAAAACCGCCCAGAGCATTTTCCAGAGCATCAATCAAAGGCTCATTAAACACCTTCAATCTTTGGCGAAGTTCATCCAAAATAAGCAGATATGAACGCAGCGCCATCATTTCGCGGGGATTGATGCGCAGCGAACCCAAGCGGGAAACCAGCCGGGAAATATCGCCAATTTCCTTCAGGCTGGCGCGCACATCCTTCAAATAGGCTGTGTTGGATAGAAAAGCCTGAATCAAATCCTGACGTTTGCCGATTTGGTCTGGGTCTAAAAGCGGATGCAGCAGCCAGTTCTGGATGAGCCGCGAGCCCATCGGAGTCTGGGTTTGATCCAAAACAGACAGCAGGCTGCCATGCCTGTCGCCATAGCGGATGGAGCGAATCAGTTCCAAATTGCGGCGGCTGATTTCATCCAATTGCATATAGCTGCTCAGGGAATAAAACCTGAGGCTGCTGATGTGGGTAAGAGGAACCTGATACAGGGTTTGAACGTAGGCCAGGGCTGCTCCGGCGGCTGTGGCACCCAAGCGTTTTGCGTGGGCGTCAAAAGCTTCCAGCGAGTGAACCTGAAAGTGTTTTTTGAGCACGGAAGCCGCTTCCGAAGGGCGAAATTGCCAACTGTCGAAAATGCTGATGGTGGGATTATATTCCAGCTTCAAACTCTTGATAAAAGCTTCCGACGCGCTGCTGTTCACGATTATTTCCGCCGGTCTCAGCCTCAAAAGTTCGTTTGCCAGTTCCTCGGTTTTCAGCTCGGTGAAGATGAATTCTCCGGTGGAAAGCTCGAGGCTGGCAAGGCCGGCTTTTTGTTTTTCATCTTCATAATACACTGCGCTGAGGAAATTATTCGCGCTGCCTCCGATCAGGGAATGATCCAAAACCGTGCCCGGGGTAATGATTTCCACCACTTCCCGCTTCACCAAACCCACCGCTTTTTTGGGGTCCTCGGTCTGTTCGCAGATGGCGATTTTCAGCCCGGCTTTAATCAATTTATCCAGATAAGCTTCCAGCGCGTGGTGTGGAAAACCTGCCATGGGAACAGGGTTTTCGCTGGTTTTATCCCTCGAGGTGAGGGTGATGTTCAAGATTTTTGCCGCTGTGTGCGCATCGTCAAAAAAAGTTTCATAGAAATCGCCCATGCGAAAGAGGAGCAGTTTGTCCGGATGAGCATCTTTCAGCTCTTGAAACTGCCTGAGCACGGGGGTTAGTTTGGCTGGTTCGGGAGACTTCATCCGTGTTTCAATAGTTGGTGATAAAGCAATCTATCGAGTTTCGGGTCAGGATTTGACGCACCGTTTCCGCCTCGCTGGCGCTTGAGTATGGTCCGCAGAAAACAACCCAGGGGATGCTCCGATTTGCGCTATCCTCATAATAGTAGGCGTTCAGATTCAGGGCGCGCATCGCGCTGGCACGGGATTTGGCGTTGTCCTCGGAACCGAAACGCCCCGCCTGGACATAATTGCTGCCTTTGGGCTTGTTTTGAGCGCGGAGCGCTTCTTTACCTAGATCAATTGCGGGTAGCTCCGGCGGCGCGGGGATTTCCTGCAGTTCTGGAAGATCAAGCTTTGTATAGGGATACATGAAAGAAAGATCAATGCTGGAACCGCGGGCTTCCTTCAGCTCGAAAAGCAGGTCTTCAAGCTCGTAAGCCAGTTGGGAGCCTTTGTTCAGCAAAAAACCTTCCTTGTAATTTTCATAGGCTTTGCTCCAGTTTCCGCTTTGATGGTGCAGCCGCCCCAGCAGATGGTGGAAATACTGTTTGCTGCGCGGAAAACCCGGAATGGCGCGCAGCTCTTCCAGCGCCTGAATCCCCTCCGCATATTTCCTCTGCTGTTGTTTCATCGTAGCAATCAGATAATAGGTGTCTTCAGCGTGTTTGCCCCTGGGCTGTCGCCTCAGATATTCTCTGCCACGAACCGCTGCTTCTTCATATTTATCCTGCGCTTGAGAGCAATATGCCAACCAGTAATAACGCTCGCTGATGTCCTGATTATTGATGCGGTTCAGCAAGGTTTCAGCCTCGGCGTATTTGCGCTCAAAAATGAGCAATTTAGCGGTTTCCAGCATGCTCATCTGGCCATAATGGGTGGAGGGATAACGGTCCATGGTTTGCCGCAAGAGTTGCTGAGTGTCTTTCTGGCTGGTCTGCAGCATGGCGTTGATATAGCTTTGCAGAGCCATCTCCTCATCCCCCTTGGGTTTGCTCTTGATGAGTTTGGCAGGCAATTCTTCCAAATCTCCTTCCCAAAACATCGTTTCTAAGGCTTTCATTTCCTTGCCCAGTTCCACACCCCAGAGGGGCAAAACCAGCAGAGTCAAAACCGCAAAAAGCAAGATGGGAAGGAAGGTAAAATGTTTACTTGCAGCAGAATCAACCTGCACGGCAACAGCTTTTTTTTCTATATAATTCGGATAAATCCGGCATTCAGGCTCTGTGAATACGGTGTTCCAGATTTGTTTACGAGGCATATGAAATCCTCCAGCGTGGTTTAGTTGCTCATGGAGTTCAGCAGTTCATCATTGCTTTTTGAGGCCTGCATTTGTTTGCGCAGGGTTTCGATGCCCTGGATGGGGCTGATGGTTTTCAGATATTTGCGCAACACATACATGCGGTTAATCTCGTTTTGGGTAAGCAACAGCTCTTCGCGGCGGGTTCCACTTTTAACAAGATCGATGGCAGGGTAGAGGCGCATGTCGGAAATGCTGCGATCCAGCACCAATTCCATGTTTCCAGTGCCTTTGAATTCCTCAAAAATCACCTGGTCCATCTTCGAACCGGTATCTATGAGCGCGGTGGCGATGATGGTAAGCGAGCCCGCTTCCTCAGTATTACGAGCGGCACCAAAGAATTTTTTGGGTTTGATGAGCCCGTTGGCGTCGATACCTCCGGAAAGCACCTTTCCGCTGGAAGGCGTGATGTTATTGTAAGCTCTCGCCAGGCGGGTGATACTATCCAAAACGATGACCACGTCCTGGTTTAGCTCAATCATGCGCTTGGCTTTTTCAAGCACCATTTCGCTGACGGCGGTGTGGTTTTTTGGCGATTCGTCAAATGTGGAGCTGATTACCTCCCGGTTTCCCGGTTTGAGGATTTTTTTCATTTCCGTAACCTCTTCGGGTCGCTCATCCACCAGCAACACAATCAGATAGACTTCCGGATGGTTGGAAAGAATCGCGTTCGCGGTGTCTTGCAACAGGGTTGTCTTTCCGGTGCGGGGAGCAGCAACAATCAGGCCGCGCTGACCTTTTCCGATGGGGGTGAAGAGGTTGATGATGCGGGTGGAATAGTTCGTTGGGGAAAATTCCAGGTTCAGGCGCTCGGTGGGATAGTAAGGTGTAAGTTCGTCCCAGGTGCGCAGATCCTGCATCGCTGTGGGGGCCATATAGTTGACCGCGTCAACCCGCAAAAGAGCGTAATATTTCTCACCTTCCTTGGGCGAACGCACAGGACCGGAAATCATGTGTCCGGTTTTCAGTCCGAAACGCCGCACTTGGGTGAGCGATACATAAACATCGTCCCGACCCGGCAGATAGTTGTTTTGGGGAAAACGCAGAAAGCCAAAGCCATCGTCCATGATTTCCAAACAGCCGGTCACGAAAGCCAGACCCTCCTGGGCTGCCTTATATTCCAACAGCTTGAAAACCATGTCGGTTCCTTTGAGCTGGGTATAACCTGGGATTTCATATTTTTTAGCCAGCTTGGTAAGCTGGGTTTGAGGTAGTTCAAACAGATTTTCGTCTATAGACATTTTCCATTCTCCTTGGATTTTTACATATTTATATTTGGTTTTTGGCCCAAAAGCATCAATCTGCTGGCGCCGGCGCATCCCACATCATTAATTCTCTCCAAAACCATTTTTCCTTCACTGAGGATTTCCTCATATTTTTCGAGATTATGGGCTTTGCTGAACGCCACGGAACAGTTTCGCTTCAGGTTATCGCAGTTGAGGACGGCTTTGGGATCATCCACAGGGACATAATAATCCACGCTTTTGAGCTTTGCCAGCCCCAAGCCATCAAAGATGGCGATTATCTCATCCCGTTTAAAGGTATCACGATGATAGATTCCGCTTTCACGGTCGATGTGGGCAAGCCAATGGTGCATCATCACATGGGTTTTTTGGGGTTCACTTTGCTGGCCATCGCAATACATTTCGCTAATCAAGAACCTGCCGCCGGGCTTTAAAACGCGCATCATCTCGGATAAAGCTTTATCAAGCTCGGCAATATGGTGCAGGGAGTTGAAAAGCGTCACCAGGTCAAAACTGGCGTCTTCGAAAGCCAGCGCGCCAAGATCCATGCGATAAATCTCCACATCATTCTCTGGAAAGCGCTTTTGAGCATGGTCAACGCTTTTTTCAGAGGCGTCCACGCCGATGATTTGGCCATAGCTTTTCAGGTGTTGTTTCAGGGTTTGGATGAAATCACCTTTTCCTGTGGCAGCGTCCAAAACACGGCTGGCTTCAATCTGATTGAGCAGGCTGAGCGCTTCTTTCATAAAAGATAATCCTCTCTTGATATGGTGATTGGGATGATAGTCTCCTCGCTGGTTTCAAGCCGCTTTGGGCTGTTTCATTATATACGTGTCCATTTACTTTGAGCGGCGGTTTTTAGTCAAGTGTTTTTCGTGTTCAAGCTTCCTTAATCTGTTAAAATGCCGGTAATTCCATCTTTGCGGTTGGCTTTTTTTTGTGGCCTTCCTGGCTTTTTATCCTCCCCTTTCTTGATTCGCTCTGGGTTCAGACAGCAATGTTACACGGCAGTCACCCGCGCACTTCCCGATAAAGAATCGGGATGATCACGAGGCATGTTCGAAAGACACATGAGCTGGAGGCAGGGAAGGGTAAAGCTGGGAGGCAGGATTAGCATGTCTGGTTTTAATTATACAAGGATAACATCTTGAAAATCATGATGTTATATGATGTGACTTAATGTTAAACCTTAGATTGATTCCTGTATCACAAACGATAATGCTTGACATGATGACAAGCACCGGAAAACATCCACAAAAATTTTCAGACAGCATGGAATAAGGTGTTAATAATGATCCAGGTTCAATCGTTGGTAAAAGAGTTTCCACAAAAAAACGGCAACACTTTCAGGGCAGTGGATGGAGTCAGTTTTGAGGCGGCACATGGTGAAATTGTTTGCCTCTTGGGCGTGAATGGCGCTGGAAAGACCACCACAATGCGGGTGCTTTCCACCATTTTCAAGCCCAATGGCGGCAGCGCGCAAATCGAGGGTTACGACATCGTTTCCCAGGGCGATATGGTGCGCCGCAATCTGGGCTTCCTTTCAGGCGACACAGGGCTTTACATGCGCCTCAGCCCGCGCGAGTTCATCACCTATTTTGGCAGGCTGTACGGCGTGGAAGAACAAGATATCAAAAAGCGGATTGATGAGATGGCAACGCTTTTGGATATGCACGATTTTTTGGATAAAAAGATGGAATTCCTCTCCAGCGGCATGAAGCAAAAAGCTTCCATCGTGCGTTCCATTATTCACGATCCACCTGTGATGATATTTGACGAACCCACATCCGGATTGGATATTCTGACCGCGCGCAACATCATTTCCTTCATCCGAACCTGCAGGGAAAATGGCAAATGCGTGTTGTTTTCCACCCACATTATGCGTGAGGCAGAGCGCTTGGCGGATCGGATTGTGATGATACACAGCGGCAAGGTTTTGGCACAGGGAACCCTGCAGCAGATGCGCGAAGAAACTGGCTTTGAAGACCTTGACGACATTTTTGTGCACTATGTGAACCAAACCGGCATGGAGCTTGAGAATCATGAATTTTAAAAAAGCATTAATCGTTTTCCGCAAAGAAATCCTGGAAATGCTGCGTGACAAGCGCACGCTTTTCGCCACCATAGTTCTGCCCGTTATCCTATATCCGCTGATTTTCATCGGTTCCAGCAGCATTATGAGCCGCCAAGCCGATATTTTGGATAAGCGCGGTGCCGTTATCGCGCTGATGGACAGCCTTTCATACGACACACCCGACGCCAAGGAAATCTATGAAACCGTGTTTCAAACCCTGCAGGAAACGCCGTATGTGACCACCCTGGAAAATCCGCCACATCTGGAAATGCTTTATGAAGAAAGAGAAATTCTGGCTGTGGTGAGCATCTCGGATACAGTTTCAACCAGCGGGGTTCCAAGTTACAGAGCCGGCATCCGCTTTGACGCGTCCGGAGATCAGGGGCGCCTGCTTTTTGAAAAACTGCAGAAAAGCCTTTCGCAGGTAAATTCCAAAATACTTGCCAAACGCCTGAGCGAAAAAGGTTTGGAAGAAGAATATATCCATCCGCTCACGGTGAAGCAATTCGACAGCTCGTCCACCGAGAAAAAGATGGGCAATTTGTTGGGTATGTTGTTGCCCTATATGATGATATTGATGTTGATAACTGGCGCTTCGGTGGTGGCTGCAGACCTCGTGGCGGGTGAAAAGGAACGCCGCACCTTGGAAACGCTGCTGGTTTCGTCGGCAACACGCGGTGAAATCGTTCTTGGAAAGTATCTCACCGTGTTTTGCATGGCGATGATAAACGTGATTATAAACCTCATCAGCATAAGCTTTTCCGTTAAGTTTTTGCTTTCCCAGATGGGTTTCGCGGAGCAAGGTCTGCAACTGCCCATAAAATCGTTCATGATTCTGCTTTTGGCGATGATACCTCTGGCTACCTTGTTTTCAGCGCTGCTGCTTTCCATTTCCACTTTTTCCAGAAACATGAAGGAAGCCCGCACCTACGAACAGCCCATCATGATTGTTTCCATGCTTTTAGGCATGGTGAGCTTCATTCCTGCCATGCAGATTAGCAATCTGATGGCGCTGCTGCCGGTGGTGAATATCGCGCTGCTTTTCAAGGGAATCTTGATTGGCGAATGGGAGCTTTCGCATCTGCTGATCACGGTTGGCAGCACTTTGGTTTTGGACGTTTTGGCAATCTGGCTGACGGTGAAACTTTTCCATTCCGAAGCGGTGCTTTTCAGAACTGAAGAGGATGGCGGCGGTCTGCGCTCCCAGCGGAAAAGCAAGCGTGGATTTTTCAATCCCTTCAACGGCGCGGTCTATTTTTCCCTGGCTTTGGTGGCGCTTTATTATTTGGGCACGAAATGGCAGATGGGAAACTTGGTGAACGGTTTGGTGAAAACCCAATTGCTCATCATTTTTTTGCCGGTCTTTTTGATATTGGGATTTTTGAAGATTCGCGGCGGGGAAGCCAGAAAGCTGCTGAGATTAAACGCTCCCAAGCCCAAGGAGCTGCTCTTGGTGCCCATCATCGCGATTTCCGCGGCTGTGACGGTTTCCATTATCGCCCAGCTCATCAACCAAGTTTTTCCCTTCCCGCCGGAATATCTGGAAGGGCTGGGGAAGCTTTTCAAGCTGGATGTGCCCACCTGGCAGATGTTTTTGGTGATTGCGGTGATGCCTGGAATCTGTGAGGAGCTGATGTTTCGTGGCTTTTTAATCCGCTTTTTTGAAAAAGGAAAGTTTTGGCAATCGGTGATTATCAGCGCTCTGCTGTTCGCGGTTTTCCATCTTGATCTATTTCGCTTTATCCCGGTTTTGATTTTGGGAATCTTGTTGGGCTATCTCAGCTCACGCTCCGGAAGTATCTATAATTCCATGCTTTCACACACCATCAACAACGCTCTGGCGCTGTTCATCGGGCTTTTTTCGGAGCAAAGCTGGATGAAATTCATAGTGGTGGATGCTGAAAACCTGCGCTATTGGGTAATCGCACCGGCATTGGTGATTTTGGCGCTGTCGCTTTGGGCTTTTCACAGGGTTACGGCAGAAAAACCTGACAACCTGGAGTTGGGACTGGAAGCGGAAAACAGATAGAAAAACCCAAGATTTGAGCCTCAAGGCAAAGCTATTCCTGGCTTTGCGGCTCCTGGTTCATTGGTGAGATGGTTTTTGCCCACGGGATCAAGCAAGAGAAATTATCGCGCCCTCATAGATTAGAACGAGCCTGTTGAAAAAAGCTGATGATGGCCGTAAACCTTTATCTACCATAACTTTGCTTTTGAAACATAAGGAAGACTAAGGGCAGTGACTTGGAAGGCGCCAAATTTGTCTGCTTTTGGCGCCTTCTTTTTTATCCGTAAAATAGTGTAATTAAAAGGCTTGTGTGAGAATCCACACGCGGGCTCAAGATTCCTGCATCTTTTCAAGGGCTTCGTCAAAACTCATGGAGCCGAGGTCACCAACTGTGTGCTGGCGCAGGGACAGGGCTTTGGCTTCTTCTTCTTTTTTGCCGATGATGGCCATGTAGGGAATCTTTTTCATTTCGGCATCGCGGATTTTGTAGCCGATTTTTTCGTTGCGGGTATCCACTTCACAGCGCAGGCCTTTCAGGCGGAATTCTTCCTCAATCTTGCGCGCATAGTCCATCTGCTGTTCTGTGATGGGCAACAGAATAAGCTGAACTGGTGCCAGCCAGAGAGGCAGGTTTCCACCGTGATATTCCAAGAGCGTGGCAAAAAAACGTTCCACGGAACCCAAAATGGCGCGGTGAATCATGAAGGGACGATGTTGAGCGTTGTCGGCACCGATGTAGCTCATGTTGAAGCGGGTGGGTTCGTTGAAATCGAATTGGATGGTGCTGCATTGCCAGGCGCGTCCAAGCGCGTCCTTGATTTTAATATCAATCTTGGGACCGTAAAAAGCGCCGCCGCCTTCGTCAACTTCGTAATCAACTCCAATTTTTTCCAGGGAACCGCGCAGGCTTTGAGTGGCGGTTTCCCAATCTGCAGGGTCGCCCACAGCTTCATCGGGACGGGTGCTGAGATAAACCAGGAACTCTTTGAAACCAAAGTGTTTAAGCATATCAAAGGAAAGCACGATGAGCTTTTCCACTTCGTCATTGAGCTGTTCGGGAGTGCAGACGATGTGGGCGTCGTCCTGGGTGAAGCCGCGCACCCGCATCAGGCCGTGCAAAACTCCGGAACGTTCATAGCGGTAAACGGTTCCCAGTTCAGCCAAACGGATGGGCAGTTCGCGATAGCTGTGCAGGTTGGAATTGTAAATCGCTATGTGGAAAGGGCAGTTCATCGGCTTGATATAGTAATCCTGGCCTTCCACGTCCATGGCGGCATACATATTTTCCTGGTAAAAACCAAGGTGGCCGCTGGTTTCCCAAAGCTGGGCGCGTCCCACGTGGGGCGTGTAAACCAATTTGTATCCCCGGCGGAGATGCTCTTCGCGCCAATAATTTTCAATCAAGTGGCGAATCATCGCGCCATTGGGATGCCATAAAACCAGGCCGGGGCCGATGTCTTCATTGATGGAAAAGAGATCCAGGTCTTTGCCCAGTTTGCGATGGTCGCGCAAAGCCGCCTGGCGCAGGAATTCCAGGTATTGTTCCAATTCCTTGTTGCTGGGAAAGCTGATGCCGTAAATGCGTTGCAGCATTTTGTTTTTTTCATCGCCACGCCAGTAGGCGCCGGAAGATTTGAGCAGTTTGACCGCTTTAATTTTTCCGGTGTGGGGGATATGCGGGCCGCGGCAAAGATCGATGAAGTCGCCCTGGGTGTAGGTGCTGATGGTGTCTTCATCAGGAATTTCGCTGAGGATTTCGATTTTATAATCTTCGTTTTGGGCTTTGAAAATCTCGATGGCTTCAGCTTTGGAAAGTTCTTTGCGAGAGTAGGGCAAAGATTCTTTGCTGAGCTGCTGCATGCGCCCTTCTATTTGTTGCAATTCCTCTTCGGTGAAAGGTTTGTCGCGATCAAAATCGTAATAAAAGCCCTGTTCGATGGCGGGGCCGATGGTGACCTTCACTTCCGGGAAAAGCTGTTTCACCGCTTGCGCCATCAAGTGGGCGGTGCTGTGCCAGTAAATATCTTTTCCGGTTTCAGTTTTGAAGGTGTGTAAAATCAGGTTGGCGTCGTGGTCGATGATTTGGTTCAGGTCAACTAATTTTCCGTCGATTTCCGCAGCTACAGAAGCATCTGCAAGCCGGGGGCTTATATCCTCAGCAACCTTTTCGGCGCTGACAGGTTGAGCGTATTCTTTAATCGAGCCATCAGGCAAAGTTATCTTTATGGACATGGTTTCTCCAAATAAAATTTAAGATGATTTGTCAAAGCAGTTCAGAGGCGGGATTTTGTCAAGTCCGGCGTTCCGAACGCAACATGCGCAGGGAATTGAAAATGACGAGCAGCGTGACGCCAACATCAGCGATGACGGCTTCCCAGAGACCGGAAATGCCGCTGACACCCAAAACCATCACCAAGGCTTTCACGCCCAGGGCGAAGACGATATTTTGTGTGACCAGGGCGCCGGTTCGGCGGGAAAGCTGAAATGCCGCGGAAAGCTGTTCAGGCTTGTCGTTCAATAGAACAATGCCGGCGGTTTCCACAGAGGATTGGTTTCCAATTCCACCCATGGCAATACCCGCGTCCGCGCGAGCCAGAGAAGGCGCGTCATTCATACCGTCTCCCACGAAAGCGGTTTTTCCGGGGTGTGCAGCCATAATTTTTTCCAGGCTGTCGAGCTTTTGCGAAGGTAGCAATTCCGCCTGAACTTCATCCATGCCGGTTTCTGTGCCAATCAATTCAGCTTTGGCGAGACGGTCTCCGGAAAGCATCACCATGCGGTTCACGCCCAATTTTTTCAATTGGGAGAGAGCGTCCTGGATGCCGGGTTTGATGGCATCGGAAAAAGTGAGGCAGCCCAGATAAATGTCGTTTTTTGCGGCGTGCACGGTGCTGTGAGCGCCGGAATCGATGAGGCTCACAAAGCCGTGTTCACGAAGAAAATCCACGGAACCGGCTATCAGCCTGTCTTTGCCATATAGCAACAAAACACCTTTGCCGGGATATTCGGAATAGGCGTTCACTTTTTGGGGGTCGTAATCACCATCATAAACAGCTTGGATGGCACGGGCGAAAGGATGGGAGGAATTATGTTCGCAGAGCCAGATGGTATGAAGCAATTCCACGGGTTCAGTATCGTTTTCCACCAGCACTTTTTCAACCTTCAGCTCGCCCGTGGTGAGGGTTCCGGTTTTGTCGAAAACCACCGTTTTAACCTGACGAAGCACATCCAGATATTCGCTTCCTTTGAAAATGATACCCTTTTTGGCGCCAACTCCGATGCCAATATAATAGGAAAGTGGAATCGAAATCACCAGAGCGCAGGGACAGGAAACGATGAGGAAAACCAGCGAGCGGTGGAACCATTCAGCGGCGGATTGGCCCAACAGAGTGGGGATGAGAAAGACCAAAAAAGCGATGGCGACCACGGCGGGAGTATAAACTCTGGCGAAGCGGGTGATGAATTTTTCCTGTTGGGATTTGCGGGAACCGGCGTTGTCGATCAGGTCCAAAATGCGGTTTACAGTGCTTTCCGCCTCGCTGGAGCCAACTTTCATTTCCAACAAGCCGCTGTGGTTCAAAAAACCCGCGAATATCTTTGCTCCGGGTCCCACAAACAGCGGTTCCGCCTCTCCGGTAAGAGTGGAACTATCAACAGAGCTTTCACCTTTTACAACTTCGCCATCCAGGGGCACTCTTTCACCAGGTCTGATCTGGATGAGGGAACCGATGGAAACGTCGTCCAGCGAAACATCCTCAATGCCTGATTCTGTGAGCAAATGCGCTTTATCCGGCTTCAGGGAAAGCATGCCGCGAATGAGGCTGCGGGAATGTTCCACAGCGCGGTGTTCAAGCCATTGACCAAGTTCATAAAGTATCATCACGGCGGCAGCTTCGGCATATTCACCCAAAATCACAGCGCCCAGGGTGGCAATGGCCATCAAAAGGTGTTCAGAGAAAACCTGTCGGGAAAACAGCGATTTCCCTGCTTTGATAAGAACGCGGTAGCCTGCCAAAAGCCATGCCGCGATGCCAAACCAGGGTAACCAATGCTGGGGCAGGAAAAAAGTGGCAACTGTGAACGCGGTGGCAAAGCCAAGAGTGAGCCAAAACGCAGTATCCTTGCTTGTTGCTTGGGTTTCACCTCCAGTTGTGAAACTGACACCCGGTTCGATTGAATCCGCGATGCTGTTTAGTTTTTGCAGAGGAGAATCCACTGCGGAATGGTATTTTACAATCAATTTGCGGTTCACAAAATCGAGGTTTACGTCATGCACTTCCGGAAGCGCTTTGATTTGCTCTTCTATCTTGCTGGCGCAGCCGGCACAACCGAGGTTTTGGATGTCGTATTCGCGTACGGTCATGGCAGTTGTCCCTCGCGGATGTGTTCCAGTGCCACATCAAAAACATGACGCACGTGTTCATCATCCAAAGAATAATGGATGGTGGTGCCTTCACGGCGGAATTTTACCAAGCGCTGCAGCCTGAGGGTTTTTAATTGGTGCGAAACAGCGGATTGCTGCATCCCGACCAAGGCGGCAAGATCCGCCACACGCAGTTCCCGCTGGGAAAGAAACCAGAGAATGCGCAGGCGGGTGTTATCGGCAAAAACGCCAAAAAAATCGCTCAAAATGCCAATTGTCCGTTCATCGGGTAGAGCGGCTTGTAATGTGTCGGCTTCGTCTTGCGAAAGTCCTTTATATATGTATGTTACGTCCATGTGAACCTCATCTATATGAATATATGTTCACATATCGTAAGGACGGCGTTTTTGTCAAGTTAAATCATCGCAAAAACTCAGAGCAGTTCATATTTATTTGTGTAATCAAGGCGGCTGAGAACTTCGTCGGTACAGCCGCGGGTCAATGCCAGAAAGGATTTCGCCGCGATGTCTTTGAAATCCTCGGTGAGATAACCCAGTTTTACCACGATTACATCTGTCTGCATATAGTCGATTTTTAGAGCTTTAAACATATCCAGACTGGTGAAGCCGATGTGTTTTGAGGTGATGATGAGATCAAATTCTGTGGTTCTGAACAGGATGAGATCGCTGCGGAAGGGGCCAAAACCTTCCAGCAATTTAACCGGCGTGCCGCTTAATTCCACGGGCTGGCAATACATTGTGTCGAAATATCCACCTACATTCAGGGTTATCTTTTTTCCTAAATTGGCCTTGCAAAATGTGACGGCATGTGGGTCAAAGATGCCGGCGACCACAATCTTTTTCCCCCGGGTTTTTTCTTTTAGAATTCCGGATAGAAGGGCGATTATATTTGTGTTATCTGCAGTGGAACCTGCGGTGGGATTGTCACCAGAATCAGACACGAAAATGGGGCGGATGTTTTCACTCAAAGCCAGGCGCAGAGCTTCTTCGGGCGGATACGCTGGAACGGAAAATGAAAACTGGGATTTTAGTTCTGAAAATTTGTTTGCCAGCAGGTTTGCGTATTCAGTGGCTTTGTTTTTATCGTTTTTGGTGACTACCAGTGCCGTGACGCCATTTTCATCCGCATCAGCCCAGGGAAAACCAAGCAGGTAGGAAGCCGCGCAGACATCATCCTGTTTTTCCAACTCGCACAGCTCAGAAATCAAATCCTTCATGGGCGGATAATCTGTTTCGGATTTTTCTCCTGCGATCAGATAGGGAAGTTTCACAGCCGCCATCTGGGGTTTCATGTTTTCAAAAAGAATCTTCCAGGCTATCCGCGCTGCGTGTTGTCCGGTTTCCCAAGCGTCCAGATGGGGCGCGGTTTTATAGCCCACCATGGCGTTGGCACAATTCAGCATTTTCTGAGTGATAGTGGCGTGCATATCAAGTCCGCAAACTATGGGCAAATCGGGATAGCGGGTTTTGATGGATTCCAAAAGGTCAGATTCTGCCGAACCGATGTTTTGCACTCGCATGGAGCCATGAAGCGCCAACACAAAAATATCCGGACGAGGCGCACTGTCCAGCAGTTCAAAAAACCTCTTTTTCAGTTTTAAATAGAGAGCTTCCTCCACCAAACCGTTGGGAACGGCGCGCGCGAAAACCAAAGGTATGAGTCGGCAATCCTTTTTGTCCTCAAAAAAATCCACGATGCCCTGAGCTTGAAGATAGTTTTGACCCTGGGTGTGAATCTCATCGTCTTCAAAAATCAGAAAATCCTCTTTGGGAGTGATGATGGGATTGAAGCTGTTGGATTCGTGAAAGAAGCCGCCGATGGCGATGTTTTTCATGACAGCAGCCTCCTTATTTTACGGATTTCGTCTCCATCGGCCTGGCGCAGAGAAAGTTCGGGGTTTCCAAAACCCTGAGGGTTCAAGCCCGGTTTGAAGAGCATGGGGCTGGGAATAAATTTGGACGCGGAGAGATGAACTTCCTTGGCCTGGGTTTCTTTAATCAATTCGAGCAGGTTTTGCGAATTGATGCCTGCTCCGGGCATGATGATAATTCTGTTATCAGCTTGTTTGATTAAGTCTTTCAACAGGGCAGTGCCTTCCTTTGCCGTATTTTTTTGGCCGGAGGTGAGGATCCTATCCACACCCAGCGAAATTAGCTCTTCCATGGCTTGCAGAGGGTCGGCGCAAAAATCGAAGGCACGATGAAAGGTCACGCTCAGTGGCCTGGCAGCCTCAATCAGCAAGCCGGTTCTGAATATGTCAACGTTTCCCTCCGGGGTCAAAATGCCCAAAACCACGCCTTCAGTTTTGGTGTCCTTGGCAAGCCGAACATCTCGTAGCATCTGCTGGAACTCCAAATCCGAATAGCAAAAATCTCCCACACGTGGCCGGATGAGAACATGGACTGGGATGGTCAATAAGCTTTTTGCTGAGGTGATGGCACCCAGGGAAGGCGTGAGCCCACCACAATTCAAACAAGAACAAAGTTCGACTCTATCGGCACCGGCTTCTTGGGCTATCAGGGCGGATTCCATAGAATCCACGCATATTTCCAGTTTCATTTTAGCTCCTTTATAAAATGTGTTTGATGTAGAGCAAGTAAGGAAAAAACACGGGAACGAGGTATCTCATTCCCGTGTTTGGTGAAAACAGCAGTTCAGGGCATCACATTCCTTGATTTATATCTTCTTCGTGGTATAGTTCTCTCATGCGTAGATTGAGGTCTTGAAGACTGTAACCAAGTTTATTTTGAATCCAAAGAGTATCCAGAAGAGCCTCCACCTGGGGCATGAGGTTGTAGTTGCTCCCATAGTAGATTGCCAAATCCGCATAATCCATCTCATTGGGCCAAGCCAAGAGCATTTTTTTCATGTAGCGCGGGAAATACTGGGGATAATCTTTGGCCATCGTGTTCAGCACATAGCTGTTATAGATGCGAATGGCGTCAGGGTGTTGCATGATGTTTTGGTCGATAAAATCGTCAAGTTTGTCAAGCTGTCCCAATCCGGCATAATAGTTCACCCAGAATTCTGAGAGACGCAGGTCACTATCGATGAATTTTTTCGCGGTTTGGGCATATTCAAGGGCTTTCTCAAAATTCCTCTGCTTGGCAAACCAGATCGCGGCACGGTTGAAACCAGAACCATAATTCATTACCAAGCGCTGCATATTGTCGTCTTTATAGACTCTGTCATCGTGAATGGAGCGGTATTGATATACTTTGTCGATGTTTGTGAGCAGACGATTGATATCAACCTGTTCTTCATATTCGCCCTTGGTGCTGACGACGCGGTAAACCATGCCCTCGCTGCGCAGGTAATCATCAAAACCAACATTGGTTTCGCAGGTGACGGCAAAATAGATGGGACGTTTACCAAAGTTGTCTTGAACAATCTTGAGGGCGGCAAAATCCGAACCACGGAGAGGGTAGAAAGCGCCGGTGGTTTCGCTGTTTTGCGCGTTTTCCAGATAGTTTATGGAAAAGTTTTGCTCGCCGGCTGGGTCACCTGCAATATAATTGACTCTATCCTGCCACAAATATTGATGAAAGGCGTTTGGACCTTCATCCAGGGAATTAATCTCATCCTCGGTCCAATTTATCACAACTCCTTCACGGTCACGAAGTTGTCGGATGTACCAGGCTGTGTTTAGAAGTGAAAGATTCGCCACGGTAACGTCTTTGCGTATCCCTTTGAGGTGCTTGTTTTTATATTCCATGGCGTGCTGGATGGCGGCTTCGGATTCCGAAGTGGGGAAGATGTCCCGAGCTTCGTGGATATATTCCTTGGCGTAAGGATCTGCCATCGCCTGCGCGTACCAGAGAGGATAGGTGTCGTTGTCCCCGTTTGTGAAAATGATGGCGTTTTCCTCCACCGAATTCAGGAAATTCAGCCCATAATCCAGAGCAATGAATTCTTTGGAGCGGTCGTGTTCACGATATTGGAGTGCCAGATTTAAAACAGGGAGGGAGAGCATCACCGCCACGATTGCCATTTTTATGGTTTTGTTGTTTACCAATCTTGAAACAGCCAAAGCACCGATGCCTATCCATATAGCCCACATGTTGTAGGCAATCACAAAAAAATAGTCTCGGTCGCGGACCTCTTGATCTGAAAGGTTGAGCACAAAAGCCCAGAGCAGGGTCACGCAAAACACGATGGCGAGCAGGTAGGCAAAGCTATGTTTGTTGTTTTTCCAGTGGAACCAGGCGCCAAACAAGCTGATGACCGCCACGAACAACATGCCAAAGAAAGATATCATGGAGGTTGGCAGCTTTGTGGTTTTTGGTAAACCTTCGGTTCTGAACCATTGCCAGCCAAAATAGCGGAACAAATGATGCCCCAACTGGTGTTTTGCGCTTCCACGGCGTTCGAACATGGAGGTTTGGCCATATTGATCGCGCGCCAGATATTTGTTGAAGCTTTCCACATTGCTGGGATTGCCAAGATTTATGAAAGGTGTATCGGCAGCGCGAATGGGAATGTAGATGTGGGCAGATACTCCGATAATCACCAAAGCTATGCTCAGAACCCAAAGTTTGGGGTCGAATACTTCACGTAATTCTATGATCATCAAAACGATGATGCACAAGGCAAAGCCAAGTTTGTCCAAAACGTCCAAATTGACTGCGTTCCCAATGAGGCCGAAAAACACATAGCTGAGTACCAATGCAGCGCCATAACCCACAAATTTTTTCCAGAAGCTATTTTGTTTGGAGCCTTGGAACAGCAGCGGCCAAACCACGATGAACAATATGGCAGGGGCGATTTGCAATGCGGATTGGTGAGTGCTGAAAGCCACGAAAAAGAGATAGACTATGAGCAGAAGGTCGTTTTGGCGATCAAAATCCCTTGAATTTTGCACCCAGCGCAGGGTGAGCCAGATGATGAGGTTCACAAAAAAGACCAGTCCGGAATAAACTTCCGCCTCCACGGCGTTCATCCAGAAGGTGAAAGAAAACGCTGTGAGCAAAGACGCCACAACTCCCGCAAACATTGCCTCCCAATCCCGAACGCGCAGCATGCTGACCAGTTGAACTGTAATGAGATAGGTGAACATTGAGGCAAAAGCGCTAAAAAGACCGGACATGAAGGCGGCTATCTGGGCGTGGGAAAACAGTCCTCCGAAGAGGGTCACCAGCGCACGTCCAAAAATCACATAAAATGGGTTTCCCGGAGGGTGAGGCACCCCAAGGATGCTCACACAGGTGGCATATTCCCCTGAATCCCAAAAGGATGTACTGCGTGCCTGGGTGAGCAAATAAACCAACATCACCACTGCAAATACCGCCCAGGCAACAATGTTGTTCAGCTTCGGATTTTCCAAAGGCTGGGGACGGAACCTGAAGTCTTCCATTGGTTTTGCCCTTTCGGGGACTTTGTATTCCTTCTGCTTTTCAGTGTCCTGCTTTTGGATTTGTTTTTTGATGTGACGAGCGTCAGTTTTTTTCTTGTTCATTAAAACATTCCTCTTAATCTTTCAAGCCAGCTTTGGCATAGCTGGCGATAATCTGTTTTTGGGCCAGGAAAAAGATGATGAGTATGGGCACAATGCTAAATGTGGAGGCAGCCATCAACAGAGTGGTCTGTGTGGAAGCTTCCTGATTGAAATAGCTGAGACCCACTTGTAAAACGCGTAATTCAGGGCGGTCGGTCATCACCAATGGCCACATGAAGCTGTTCCAAGAACCGATCACGGAAAAAACAGCAGCGGTGGCCATCACCCCTTTCGAAAGTGGCAAAACCACACGGGTGAGCATTCCGAAAGTGCTGCAGCCATCGATTGAAGCCGCGTCGAAAAGCTCTTGAGGCAAGCTTTTAAAGTGTTGCCTGAACAAAAAGATGGTGAAGATATTCACGCACCAGGGAATGATGAGCGCGTTGTAGGTGTCCAGCCAGTTGAATTTATCCAACATAATATATGATGAAATGATATAGATGGGTTCCGGCACCATCATCATGCTCAAGAAGAGGTAGAAAAGCAGGTCTTTGCCTTTGAATTCCAGCCGCGCGAAGGCGTAAGCCGCCAAAACGGAGCTGATTAAAACCCCGATGAGCGTGAAGAAGGAGACGTAGAGCGTGTTTGCGAAATAGG